>NZ_WTZR01000002.1:0-172175 GCF_009889665.1 Candidatus Hikarchaeum yamanae
GTGATCTTCATCCCCATGATCGTGGTCAGAATGACCCCGATCCGTTACAATCTCTCCTCCTCCTACACACCCTGCAAGCACAAGGCACACAACACACAGAATGATTACAGAACGTTTCACCCCATCGCCTCCCACAAATAGGCAACGTTGATCAGAGATGCAAAGCTCATCCATGCGATATACGGCCAAACCAACATTGAAGCAACCCGGCTAACATCATAAACCAACATCGCATAATATGCGGTAAATGCGATCATGCCAAGGAGCATAATTAATGATACGGCGTAGGATGCAGAATTGAACACCTGTGGCCATAACAAGTTCAATGTCAACTGAGCTATGAATAATCCAAAAACAAGATTTGAATTTTCCAACCCCTCTCTGCTGATCCAAGCGAGAGAAACACTGACTCCCATGCAGATGTACAGGAACGTCCATACCGGCCCAATAACCCAACTAGGAGGTTGAAACCATGGACTATATTCAGAATCAAACGTCATTCTAAGCCACTTCCGCTACAAAAATTGGAATCATTCGATCTGTTTTATCTTGGTAGTCTTGGTATGGGGGATATGCTTCTACCCCTAGCCCCCACAATCTCTGGTATTCTTCTTCGTCTTCGACCTCTCTAACTGTCATAGAATACACTTGAGTTTTATCTCTAACTTCTACATTCGGATCCGCTTTCAAGTTATGGTACCAGTGAGGATTCACTGGCCTGCCCCCCTTCGACGCTATGAGGACATATCGATCCCCATCCATCACTTTCATTAGTGGAGTTTTTCTAATTGCTCCTGTTTTGTGACCGGTATTAGTGACAATAATTACTGGCAAATCCGTGTCTCTTAAATTCGTTCCTTCAGTCCCCCCGCTCCCTTCATATAACTCAACTTGATCTGCCACCCACTCCCACGTACTGGGGATATATTTGCTCATGTCCTCCTTCAAAGACATCTCATTCTATAAGTTCTACGATTGTGTCTTGGGCATAACATTCTGGACAGAGTTTGTCCCCTTGCGCTGGCTCATCAAACACAGCGCTACACAGACCACATTGAAACTTCTTCGCAGAGCCTCCTGTTGCTTCTCCTTTCTTTTTATTCCATCCTATGGGCATGGCGCTAGCTAGCATACGCCACACACGGTTATAGTTTGCGCACCACTGATACTTAGAAGATATTTATCATATACTATGATCTTACACGTATCATGGATTCATTATATTCTATGCTTGCGTTAGACGAGGCGGAACAAACCCCTGGAAAATCAGGGACCCCTCGTGTCGTCTTGACCGACCAATTAGATCTGCAAGAAACCAGATCCAGTGTGTGGTACATTTCGCCCGGGCAACAAACAACCTATCACACTCAGGCGACACAAGAGGAACTTTATTTTCAAATACAAGGCCCAGGACAAATACAACTTGGAGATGAGCTCATCGCTGTCCCTGAACGATCTGTAATAAAAGTTCCCCCCGCTACCCCTCGACGTTTATTTAATGAAAGCAATCAGCAACATGTCTGGCTAGTCGTAGGTGCCCCTCCTGTAGAAAATGACGGTCGCCCGATCCAATAGCACATAGCAAGAAATAATATTTTTACATCTCACCGAATTAATGGGGCAACTCTCGTCCCGATCAAATCAATAGAATGTAATAACTTTTCATGTGATAATCCCGCATTTACCATTTGGAATGTGAATCTAGAAATTCCACCAAGGGCTTCACTGTGCCTTAGTATCTTGGCAGCCACTTCTTCCGGATCTCCTATTAAAAAAGCCCCATCAGGTCCATTCTGAGCATCAAATCTATCTCTAGTCACAGGTGGCCATCCCCTTTCTTTTCCAATTCTGGTAAACACTTCTGCATAACCTGGGTAGTACTCTTCAACAGCTTGTTCAGATGTTTCTGCAACATATCCCAATGAATGTACTCCGACCTTCAACTTTTCCGGTGAGTGACCTGCCCTTTCTCCTGCTTCCTTGTACAAGTCTACCAGTGGGCGGAACCGACCTGTTTCTCCTCCGATTATTGCAATCATTAGCGGCAACCCTAGAACTCCTGCACGAACAAACGACGAAGGTGTTCCCCCTACTCCTAACCATATTGGAAGTGGATCCTGAATTGGCCTTGGATATATCGATTGATTAATTAGAGAAGGTCTAAATTTTCCCGACCAATTGACAGTTTCATTTTCACGAATCGATAGAAGTAATTCTATTTTTTCTGAAAAAAGTTCGTCATAATCTTCAAATCCAAATCCAAACAAAGGAAATGCTTCTCCAAATGAACCTCTCCCCACAACCATTTCCGCACGCCCTTTTGAGATTAGATCTAGTGTAGCAAAATTTTGAAATACTCGAACTGGGTCTGCTGCGCTTAACACTGTAACTGCACTCGTTAGACGAATGCGTTTAGTACGAGCCGCTGCTGCAGAGAGAATAACTACATTTGCAGAATCCAGAAACTCTTTCCGATGATGTTCTCCTACCCCAAACACGTCAAGTCCAACCTTATCTGCATATTCTATCCGTTCTAGTAACTCTTCAAGAGAATCTCTGCCACTAGTCTCTCCCAGTCCCCCACTTGGATTTGCCGCAGCAAAACTATCAACCCCGACTTCAATCATGCACTATCACTCTCTCCCCAACTAAAAAATATAAAGTTAACTACTTTTTTCCTCGACCGCTACTACGTCTAAAGTCCCTGTCATCTCTTCATGATACGTACAGTGATAATCGTATGTACCTGCCTGAGTAAACGTCCACATCCATTGTTCTCCCGGCCCAATTGGTCCAGAGTCAAAGTCCCCTGTATCTGAAGTAACTGTGTGTGGTTTGTCGTCGTTGTTGGTCCATGTAACCTGCGGGCACGGGAAGCAACCTCCCCTAAACCCCTCTACCCATTCTACAGTTAATACCTGCGGACCAAATGCCATATCTTTGATGGCTATATTATCGCCACTATCTTTTCCTTGATCAAAATTCGGTGTGGTACTATCCATATACACCGAATCTGCCATCCCTGTCACATCGGTATCACGTGGATTCTCTCCACTTCCTCCTGAACACCCTGCAAGAACGAGACACAGGACACAAAGCAAAACCAATACTGGGATTTTATTCATTCTTTTATAACCTCGACTACCTCTATAGTCCCCCTGTCACCAGAATCAGACTGGTACTCATATGTACCGGGTTGAATAAATGTCCACGACCACTGGCTTCCCGGAGCGATTTCTGGGGATCTAAACATAGTGGCAGGATTGGAAGCTTCCCCTTCATCTAGAGACGTAATTGTGTGTGGCTTGTCATCACTGTTGACCCATATCACCTGTGGACATGGGTTGCAACCACCTTGATAACCCCCCGATCCTCCCGTTACGAGATATCCCACGGTAAACGTTTGTGGACTAAATCCACTACTGTCAATAGAAATATCTGGAATATTTACTTCCACTTCCACGCCGGTGTCCATGTACACTGAAGGCTGAGTTCCATGGGTTGTGGCATCTGTTGCTGCCGTCCCGCCACCACCCGAACACCCTGCAAGAACAAGACACAGGACCCCAAGAAATACCAATACGGGGGTTTTCTTATTTCGCCCGTTCATATCTCCCTCCTAGTGAAAATGCTATTGTGACTAACACCGCTGCCCCAATTGTCGCCATTAGTGAAGTTTGGGTACTCATCGGACTAGTAAATGTCCCGATTGCTGCTACTGCAATCAACGCATAAAGACCAAAACACGCTATGTTTTGGTCTTTATTCTTACCTATTAAATTATTCAGTATTCCCATACTGGATAGCGTAAGGGCTCCTTGGTATATATACTGGTGTCCCTTTCACTCCAAAAATTGCCCCTATTTTAGGAGTATTCGTCTGGGAATAGAAGTGTTGGGCCTGCAGCCACTAGTATAAACACAATTGAATACCCGAGTGCCAGTGCAGCAGGCATTTCCACACCTTGGGCCGGCATGATAACTGCAAGCCAATACATCGCACCTAGCCAGTTTGCAGATATTGCATAGAGTGCTCCCACTCTCTTTTTCTGATAAAGTAGGTATGCAGAGTACAATATTACAATTGACACGCCTATTCCAAATATTCCAACTCCAATAGGTTCTGATGCAAGAGTTAATGTTATCTGTGACCCATCAGGAAGTGTCATTGAATTTCCCAATATTGCAGGGATCCAGGAACCCCAGAATGTCATTACTTGATCTAACACGAGTGCACCTAGACTAAACCAGTATGCAACTAAGAATTTGTTAAACGGGCTTAACCCGAGTTCGGCTAATGTTTTATTTGCCATACTGGCCAGGTAAATCCCTAAAAAGGATAAATGTTACTGCGTTTTTAAACTAAACAGATAGAAAAACTAAAAACCTCTTTTAAATATTCACGTATCGTAACACTGCCTACATGCTCGAATTATACCAAGCAGAAAACTGTCCGTGGTGCGTTTTAGTGCGCGATAAGCTAATGGAACTGGGCATTTCATATATAGTTCACAACCCCCGCCTAACGTCCAATCGAGGGAGAACAGTCACTAACCAACAATCCTATGATTCAATGATGAAAATTGGTGGAGTTGACCAAGTTCCTTTTTTAGTCGATCCCGAAGCAGATACTTTTTTATATGAAAGTTCTGACATCATCGCATATCTCGATGAACACTATGGCAGTTAAAAAATTACCTTCTCAAGAATGGGATTATCCTCACCGAGTAACTACACCTGCCTATCGTGCAATCCAATCTATGTATCAAGATGTCTTGGGTGAGGACGAACTTGATCAATTATTATCTAATATGGAACATGGACGTGGATCCTTTTACTCTGTTATCATGTTGGGACGTCTCCTAGAACATGAAATAACCACCTCTAACGATCCCAAAAAAAGATCTAAAATGATAGATGATTATTTCTCTAAAATGCCCTCTGAATTTACAATAGATTATTATCTAACTTTTGTCAATTCTAAAGACCACTAGACAGCCTTTATATCGCTCCCAGTAAGACCCATATTATGGTGTCTTTCACCAACCCTATAAAAGCCAGTGCCCACTGCGACGGACCGTGTGGAGTTTACGACCCGGCCAGTGCACGAATAGCAGCAGAAGCCGTACAGTCAATGACAACTAAAATGTTGGCTTTAGAACATCCCGATTCTTCCAACACGGCCGCAATGGCTGGATTTCTAAACACGATGAGTAGGTATGCCTCTATAAAAGAAGAGCAAGCCCATCTAACGAAAAGTGAATTATTGGTTCTCTGGACTGATTATTTCAAACCCGAACACCTAGAAGCCAACCCAAACTTACATGATCTTTTCTGGAGAGCCACTAAACTCTGTAGCGCCTGTAAAGTAGAAGTAAGTCCCTCTCACGCACAAGATCTCATGGACATAATAGAAGAAATTCATAATGTCTTTTGGGCAACCAAAGGGCGTGAGGTTCCGTGGATCCGAGCAAGCTAGACGGCCCATTCCAAGTCCTTGTTAGTGGCTCTAGTATGTGGCCCACGTTGAGCGATGGTGACAGAGTAATATGCGATCCTCTGGCCTATTCACGTTCCAGACCCAAGGTCGGAGATGTAGTCCTCGTACAACACCCGTTCCATTCTAATTTGCTCATTATCAAAAGAATTTTTGAGCTCCAAGGTGAGGGGGAATTTTCACTCACAGGGGACAACCCCGACCCAACTAGTAGTGATGATAGTCATAATTTTGGCCCAGTTCCAAAATCTGCCATTCTTGGAAAAATAATAATCAATTAGTCGATAATTTCCTCCATCCAACCTAGTGAGGTTCATTATCTACTGTACCAAACCCTAATTCATAGGTACCATTCCATGTATACACTCTGGGGGCACATTTTTGAATAAAATTGACCGCTCAATTCTAAAGTTCGTCGTGATGGCCCATGCAACCGTGCACATATTCGAACTTTCTATTCCCATTTTTGTCGCCATCTGGCTCTTCGAATTCAATACCACCCCTGCCATCATTGGCCTCACCGTTACTGTAGGGTATGGTCTATTTGGCCTGGGTTCTCTTCCTAGTGGAATTCTCGCAGATCACATTAGTTCTAAAAAATTGATTTTACTATGTTTACTTGGCATGGCATCATCGTTCTATTTATTAAGTATATCTTCAAGTTTGATCACCATCGCATTGGCATTATTTTTATGGGGGACTGCCGCTAGTATCTATCACCCAACCGGACTTTCTCTAATCAGTAGAAAGGTCAAATCTATAGGCACCGTTTATGCCTATCATGGTATTGCAGGCAATATAGGAACTGCATTCGGCCCCCTTGCAACCCTATTTTTATTATATTATTTTGATTGGAGGTACGTAGCATCAATTCTGGCCACTCTCTCCTTATTGGTTGCCATCCTTTCATCTCAAATAAAAATTGAAGATACATTTTCAGGCTCTCTTGACACCAAAACCCTTGCATCAAGTGATACTCTAAAACAAACCTCTCATAATATTAAGTCCCTTCTTGCCGGTGTTTTTTTACTAATATTTGTGTTAGTTGTTTCTTATGGATTTTACTATCGAAGTATATTGACATTCCTCCCTGTGGTGCTATCCATTCTCCAAACTGATCCCATTTCATTCATTGGATTTTCTTTTGATTCTTCTGACTATTTCTACGCCGGAATCCTAATCGTCGGGGCACTGGGTCAATATGTGGCAGGAAAAATTTCGGACCGTTTCAAACCCGAATTACCCCTTCTTATTGGCTACTTCACTCTTGCATTATTGGCCTTTCTTTTCTTACCCGCAGTCAAATCTGGAATAATAATTTTCGCCATATTTGGGATCGCATTGGGATTTTCCCTTTTCTACATCCAACCCTTACAAGCCACTTTGATCGGTCTCCACACCCCTGAAAAAACACGGGGATTGTCGTTTGGAATTACTTTTACAGGTGTTTATGGAATAGGTGCACTTGGAGCCGCAGCCGCGGGTGTAATTTTAACATATTCTAGCCCTTTAGCCCTTTTCACCACACTCGCCGTGGTAATGTTATTCGCATCCTCTCTCATTTATTTGATAAAAAAATCTACATACCCCGATCTTCTCGCTTGATGTCTCGACCGGAAAGAAGTAGTACTCTCGACCCATCTTTTTTTCAATGAATCGCGCTGATAGAAGCTTTGCACTTATGCTTAGTTTCGCCCATGGGCTTGACCACTTCACTAGGAGACTCATCCCACCTCTCATACCAATATGGGCATTCCTTTTTGGAACTCCCCTTTGGCAAATCGCACTCATACCTGCACTATTACTATTCGGAAGTGCCATCTTTCACATACCCGCTGGTATCATCTCCGATTCACGCGATCGAAGATACTTATTACCTTTTGGAACTGGACTTCTCGGATTGAGTTATCTGTTATTTACCTTTGCCGCATTCAGTTCGTTTCTAGATTTCACCACTGATATTCTCGGATATCCCTTCAATTCCCGATTATTAGTAATGATGCTGGCTATGTTCCTTGGAGGAATGGGGACTAGTGTTTTACACCCCACTGGACTTCCTCTTCTTACCTCAAATATTTCCCCAGAACTCAAAGGAAGGGCATACGGGATGTGGAATAGTGCAGCCAAATTTGGAGATGGACTTGGACCTGCCGTTTTGGGTATATTGCTATTGTATATGGATTGGCCTTTAATTTTCATATTCTTCGGATTAGTCCACATCATCTATGCGATTTTCTTATTCGCTGCGTTGGGTAACTATGACACTTCCCCTCCTATCTTTTCAGAAGATGTTGCACTTGGATCTTCAAATGTTTGGAAATCAGATCCTCGGGTTTATACATATCCTCTCATAGCAGTGTTGGCTTTCATCTCCATCAAGGGCGTAGGGGACGATGGATTGGGAACTTTCATTCCGACCTTTATCGTCGAATTATATGGCTACACGTTCGAAATTTTTGGAACTGTCATCACGTCTACTTCAACCGCCAGTTTATATTATGCAGCGACCCTACTATCTGCAGCATTTTTCTCTCTTTGGTGCGGCCAACTTGTTGACAAATACGACCCAAGAACTGTATTAATAGTATTTGCTATAATCGGAGTGGTTCCCATTTTTGCCCTTGCTTTCGTCGATTTATCTCCTATGGCACTACTTTTAATTTTAATGCTACTTGGAGCTTCCATCTGGGGGGCAGCCCCCGCCAGAGATGCTCTTATCAGCGCAATAGCTCCTCCTGAAATGGAGGGTAGGACATTTGCCTATCTATGGACTGGAGCCCTATTGTTTGGCTCTGTATCTCCCATAATCGTAGGGTATGTTGGAGATATCGGTGGACTCCGAACTGCCTTCGCAATTATAGCCGTTTTCATTGCTCTATCCGCCCTCCCGCTCTTTTTGTTATACAGTAAGAACATATATCTACCCCCTGAACCCTAGTTTTTAACAGAAAATTCTCATATGAAATATAATTCTTCTAATTTTGCATTATTAATGGCTTTTACCCACGGAACAGACCATTTCGCTCGCCGAATGATACCTCCTCTTATTCCTCTCTGGGCGTTTTTTTTCGGCGCACCACTTTGGCAAATTGCTCTTCTCCCTGCAATACAAATATTCAGTACCGGATTATTCCAAATACCCTCTGGAATCGTCGCGGATTCTAGTGATCGGAGAATTTTACTACCCTTGGCATTTGGCACACATGGTGTTACTTATGTACTATTTGCCATTGGGGCAACAAGTTCTGTTTTGGCTTTTGAAGTCCCCCTTTTTGGACATCTATTCGATTGTCGACTCTTAGTGATGATGCTTGCTATGTTCTTGTCTGGTGCAGGGTCTAGTCTATTGCACCCCGCCGGATATCCTCTTATCACGGCAAACATACCTGCAGAATCCAAAGGAAGAGCATACGGCCTTTGGGGGAGTTCTGCAAAATTTGGAGATGGACTTGGACCTGCTGCCTTAGGATTTTTAGTAATCTACTGGGATTGGCCCCTAATTTTCATTGGCCTCGGTATATTTTTACTTGTTTACGCATTCTTTTTATTTTCTATTTTGAAAGAGTATGACACGCTACCTACTTCCTCTAAAAAGTCTACTTCCAAATCCTCTAGCTTCTGGAAATCCGACCCCCGTTCTTATGTCTTCCCCATCCTAGCCATCCTGGCATACTTTTCGATTCGTGGAATCACAGCCGATGGTATTGGAGCTCTTTTCCCAGCCTTTATTGATGAATTGTATGGTTATACATTCGAAATCTTTGGTACCGTTGTCACTTCTACCTCCACTGCAAGTTGGTACTTTTCAGTACTCCTAATTTCTGCAGGATTAAGCCAATTAATAGTTGGAAAACTCGTAGATATGTACGACTCTAGAGTAATACTATTGGCTTGTGTTTTAACAGGAGCAATTTCAATTGCAACTCTGGCAGTAGTCGAACTCTCTCCCTCTAATCTACTTTTAGTCTCAATAGCAATCGGAGCAACTTTGTGGGCTTCTGCACCTGCAAGAGATGCTCTTATCAATTCAATAGCACCCCCCGATCGAGAAGGGAGAACATTTGCCTATCTATGGACTGGTGCGTTGGTACTTGGTGCCGCATCTCCTGTTATCATAGGATATATTGGTGACATTGCTGGACTGAGAACTGGATTTTTATATTTAGTATTTGTCCTTCTCATATCTGGGATACCCATTGCACTACTTTACAGCAAACGCATCTACATGCCTTCTTCAAATCAAGACTAATACTGCACCCATCTACCCTCTCTGCATAAACCCGATCTGTTTTACATATGGGCGTACTTATTCTCTATATGTTCGAAGCAGTACGTGTCACACCTATTGGCACTTCTACGCTATCCCGCATGGCAGCCACTGCTTCTGATTATGGCTTCAGTGGGATCATAGCCCGGAATCTTCCCAATGAACTGTCTAATTCAAATTTACAAACAATTTCGGATACATTTAACATAGAAATTTTCTCTGGAATTGAACTCTCTGAGAAAAACCAGTCCACTCTGAGTGGCCATATAGGTGGAAATCGAAATAAAACTCCATTATTGTGCATCCGTGGTGGCGAAACTTCTCTCAACCTTTTTGCTAGTAAACAAAAGAATCTCGATGTTCTCTGTCACCCACTCGGAACTCAAAAAAATATTAGCCATGTTATGGTGAAGGAAGCGAAAAAAAACAACGTCCGGATAGAAATAAATTTCAGTGAAATCCTCCGCGAAAGTGGGAAGAACAGGATCAAATCTCTCAATCGTCTCAGAAAACAATGGGATATTATCTCTGCATACAACGCACCCTTTGTGGTTAGTTCTGACCCATCATCTCACCTTGAATTACGCTCCCCTCTCGAACTCATGTCCGTGGGCAGTTTGATCGGAATGGAACCTGAAGATGTTGAAACAGGCCTTTTGGAATGGGGCACTATCATCTCCAGAAACCTCGATAACCTCTCCGGAAAATATGCTGATCTAGGAGTGATGCGTGGAAAGTATGGTGATTCCAATTGAAACCTCTCCCAAAACACCTCCGACCGCGTTACCGGTATATCGTAGTCTCGATAGAATCTTGGCCAACTGCCAAATTCGACAAACGTTCATTTCAACATGCACTATGGACTTCTACGAGCAGATTGTTCGGCGATGCCGGCGCGAATGCTGCAGATTTATCTCTTATTCAATTTAAATTTTCAAATGGTTCGGGATGGGGGATAATCAGAACCCGTAGAGATGCTTTATCTATAGCAAGACCAAGTATAACTTGCATTTCAAAAATAAACGAATCCCCTGTTGGAATTCTCATTCGAGGAGTCAGTGGAACCATCAAAAGTTGTCAGGAAAAATATCTCTCAGAATCCTCGGAACCCGTTCTTTCTGGAGAACTACTTTTTGATACAAAAATATCTCCTTCCTTTACCAGGGGTCACTGTATCGATATCCAAACCGATACTGACTTTATTGGGGCAACCCATCTGGATGTTACTTAAGTGATATAGCATGCATGGCCAAGCACAACAACAAGCATACGATAGGGGAATCACAATATTCTCTCCCGATGGCAGGCTCTACCAAGTAGAGTATGCCCGAGAGGCTGTTAAAAGAGGGTCTCCTAGTATTGGTATTAGAACCTCTGATGGGATCGTATTGGCAGCGGATACTTCTACACGCCAACCCCTTCAAGAACGCTCTTCAGTGGAAAAAATCCACAAAGCAGATGACCATATTGGAATTGCATCCGCCGGACATGTCGCGGACGCAAGACAGCTAATTGATTTTGCACGCCAAATGGCCCAGATAAACCGTTTGCGATATCAAGAACCAATTGGGGCTGAAGCATTAGCTAAATTTGTCACTGACCACATTCAACAATATACTCAAATAGGAGGTGCAAGACCATTTGGATCTTCTCTAATTATTGGAGGAATTGAAGATGGTTCTCCCCGTTTATTCGAAACAGATCCTTCTGGAACCCCTTATGAATGGAAAGCAGTATCTATTGGATCTGATAGGTCAAAAATAAAGACATTTTTGGAAGAAAATTACTCTTCAGATCTATCCTTGGAAAATGGTATTGAACTCGCTCTGAAAGCATTGGCAGAAGTCAATGAGGATGGACTGGACGCCGAAGGAGTTGGAATGGCTACCATTCCTACCGAAACCGCCCTTTTTGCTCCTGTAGATGCCAAAGAAGTAGCGAAATATATCAAAAAACTAAAACTCGTTCCAAAACCGAATAAAGACGATAAAAAATAGATCTTTTTTGTTTTACGGCTTCTAACGCACTTTTTACCTAAGCGTCCCCATATCTCTTTATGATCTCGCTAGACCAAGCAGTCATCGCACGTCTAGAAAAATCTGGGTCACGTTTTGAAGTCCTCGTTGACCCCGACGCAGCCCTATTGATATCTTCTGGAGATTTTGATGGAAACATCGAAGACGTGATCGCAGCACAGGATGTATTTGAAGATGTCTCTCGCGGCGATCGACCAGCAGAAGAAAACCTACTAAAGGTATTCAACACAACCGATCCTCTCGCCATCATCCCCGAAGTCATACGGCTAGGTGATATCCAAATCACCGCTGAACAACGCCGGGAAATGCAAGCGCAAAAACACCGGAAACTTATTACTATAATCACTCGGAATGCCATCAATCCCCAGATGAATAATGCCCCTCATCCTCCCGCTAGAATTGAAGCCGCACTCGATCAAGCCGGTTTTCGCGTTGACCCATTAAAACCTGTTGAAAATCAGGTTGGGGACGCACTCGATGCGCTCCGACCCCTGATACCCATTCGATTTGAAGAAATATCCATTGCCGTTCGATTTCCATCCATGTACGCTGGGAAAGCACAAGCACAAATTCGAGCATTTGGCACTCTCGAAAAAGAAGAGTGGCAAAATGATGGATCTTGGATCGGTGTTGTTAGATTCCCTGCCGGAATGCAAGATGAATTCTACAATTTAGCGAACGGCTTGTCACAAGGTGAAGCAGAAACTAGAATCATAACAAATAAAAATTAATTTATTTTATATTTTCTCACCGCTCATCCATATTTAAATCCCAAAAGAAAACCACCCATAAAACCTGCTCCTATGGATAGTGTAGATATTATTGAAACCAGCCAAGAAGGGGGTGCACTAGCAACTGCAACATCCCCAATTCCTAAAAATGAATTTCCAATTTTATCCCAATCAACTTGAATCACACCTCTAGACTCTAAAAGTCTAAACAATACTATTTCTATCCCTATTATTACTGCAATTAATTTTGCCATTTTTTTAGCTGTAAAGCCTATGATCGCCCCGATAACCGCACCGATTCCCAAATCCCGTCCTAATTGTTGGATTTCAATTTCCACAGAATCACGTTTATCCTCCTTGGATAAATACTATCTCAGTCCCCTTTCACTTTCTCTATAACTTCTATTTGTCCAATCGAGGTAGTGGGATATTTTCCATTCTCATCTTTCTCAATAGACTTGACCATGTCCCATATTGTGTTCAAACCTATACTCAACCCCACGAGCGCCTCCATCTCACATCCAGTCTTCCCAAATGTCTCGACCTCGACTTCCATAATAACTTTCTCTTTCTCCACTGAAAATTTTACTTCAATTCCATTTATGTCTATTTGATGACAAAGTGGGATTATTTCCCATGTATGTTTAACCGCATCAATTGCCCCAACCCTCGCAACAGATAATACATTTCCTTTAGCCACTGAATCTTTCTCAATAGCAGCTATAGTAGAAGCTTTCAATCTAATTTCACCTCTAGCTTTTGCTTTTCTCATAACGTCTTTCTTATTTCCAATATTTACCATATTGGCATCTCCTTTGTGATCAATGTGAGTCAGTTTTTCATTCATATTTTTCCTCCTAATGCCGTTGGAATATGTGGAAGCAAATCTGTAGGTAATATTCCATATCCTCCTTTCTCCTCTACAGCAAGATCTCCCGATTTACCCACTACGTATGCCGCTATTGTTGCTGCTGTTAAACTCTCCTGCGTACAAAACAATGCCCCCACCACCCCTGCAAGTATGTCCCCTGTCCCACCCACTGTCATTCCTGAATTTCCCGTTTGGTTGACACGAGTATCTTTTCCATTTGAGATTATATCTCTGTCCCCTTTTACAACGACCACGTGACCCAACTCTTCAGTAAACTTTTCCACAATTTCCATTCTTTCACTCAATCCATCCACAAGATCTGGCCCTCCCATCTCTATAAACTCACCTGCATGCGGTGTACAAATGATTTCCGCTGAAGCCTCGAGACCCTGAATGACTTTAAGAGCATCAGCATCCACAACTACTTTCCCATCGCACTTTTCCAAAAATAATTTTATTGCCGTTTTAGTTTTTCCATCGTTCCCCAATCCTGGACCAATAACTACGACGTCCATCTCCCTTGATTTTTCTATCAATTTATCTATATGTTCTGGCAATAATACTTCGCCATCAAACGGTTCAACTATTATGTCCGGCGTATATCCTTGAACCTCATCCGATATTGAAGACGGAACTGCTACATATGCAAGATCCGCTCCTGCCCTCAATGCCCCCAATGAACACAATAGGGGTGCTCCGGTGTATGGCCCTCCCCCTATCACCATCACACGTCCAAAGTCTCCTTTATGCTTTTCCTTCGGGCGTTTCAATGGGAGGAGATCTCCTGGCCCAACAAAAATACTAGCTGCCTTTGGAATTCCAATATCTGCAATAATTACATTCTCATGCTCCTTTATCCCTGGTTTTAAATCATGAAATGTTACTATTAAGTCGGCATCAACTGAAATCCCCACACTTCCTTTATCTGCATCAATACCTGAAGGAACATCCACCGAGACCACAGTTGAATCTGCTTCATTTAGCATCTCAATTATAGACCGGTCTGGTTCTCTAACAGGGCCAGTTATCCCTGTCCCTAGCAATCCATCCACTATAATATCCGGATCTTCCAATTTGAATTCTGAGATATCCCTTATAACTTGAGTATCGTATCCATACGTCTGCAGCACTTCCCAATTTTCCCGGGCAGCTGACCCTGTTATCAATTCTGGCCTACCTATTAAATAAATTTTTACCTTGAACTCTTCAAGAAAACGAGCAGAAACAAATGCATCTCCTCCATTGTTCCCCCTACCTCCTATGATCGCTATTTTTGCCCCCTCCTCTGCAATTTTTTTAACTGCTTGTGCAACCGCATGACCACTGGACTCCATTAGTTGCTTCTGAGAAACGCCTAGCTCAGCAGCATTTAGATCCACCATTGCCATCTTCTTCGCAGTTATCATCACATATTCCTTATACCGGCAGCGCGTTAAATCCTCCTTTATATCCTCTCTTGATGATTTTCTAATCTCCTACAGCTACTATGTTACTGGTCCTGCCAGCTTCATGACGTAGGTAATGAAAAATGTATGTCTGTACATACCCTGCATATGGTCCAAATTCATTTCTTACCGCCTGGGACATATCCTGATATGATTTATGGTCACAATTCGGATAGTGAGTTTTAATCGTAGATCTAATCCACGTATCGAGAGGAACTGCTTCTAGATGTCCTAGGGAAAATAAACAAATACAATCTGCAACTTTCTGACCAACGCCCCTCAACTCAGTTAATTTCTCTCTATTTTGCTCATAATCTTCCATGAAATAATCAACCCCATCTGGGTCTTCTTTTAACATTTTTGCAGTCTCTATCACGTATGGAGCTCTGTATCCAAACCCCATCTCACGCAAATCTGATTCATCCAAACCTGCGAGCACCTCTACTTTTGGATATTCATAGTAATCCTTTCCTTCAAATCTAACCTTCTCTCCATATTTTCTCCGAAGTCTTTGTTGCATTCCAAATATCCTTTCAACCTTCATTTGTGAAGAACAAATAAATGAAACAACACATGGGAAAAATGGATCCCGAACAATCCTCATACCCTTGTATGTTGAATAAGCAGATTCTACGAGTGAATCTTCAATGCCCATTTTCATTATCTGATCCAAATCATCATCTAACCCCAAAATCCTCCTGATAACTCCATCCACATCTGATGTGGACCTCCATTCTAATTGGTCTTCCACTTGTCTCAAACGTACCACCCTTCCCTCAATTACAGAACTGTACCACGCACCCCCTCCACTGAGGCCAGAACCCCGGTAATCCTCCCCATCATCACGATCCCAAAGATACGTCTGACCACTTTCTAGGGTGGCTTGTAGATCTAGTCCACCTGATAAGGAACTATTCAAAATAACACCCGAATCCATCTTATGTTATTACTCTTATTTTTACATAAGGATTATTCTTTCCGACTAAGTATTCCAAACTCCTCCTCAAATCATATAGCTAACATTCTTCTACTTTGATCACGTGCCACACTAGATATGGATTATGCTGTTACTCTTGAAGCCGCAGTGCCGGTATACAATGTTGAAACTCCTAATGAAGCCGTTCGAATCGCAATATCTAAAACTGGAGATATGCTCAACCCCGATCTCAAATATGTTGAAATAACTGCAGTAAATAGAACTTGTCCAAACTGCGGTGACTCGCATGAACCTGCATTCATAGCAGCCAACGACGGTTTAGTAGCTCTAGAATTAGAAATGATTGTTTTCAATGCAGAAGGTGAGGAACACGCTTTGAGAATCGCGCGAAAAGAGATAGGACAAAAACTACGAAATATACCTCTAAAAATACTCAATATTGTTGTACACGAGAAATCCGAAGAAGGATACGGTCAAGAATAGCTCTAAATCAGGGTCAACTTCTGTTAAAATGATATAATACGTGATTATATTGTAATCTGTTCTACTTCTTCTCCCGGCGCAAGAGAAGCACAAATTCCTTTCGCCAATGTGAATACTGCATTTTTATGATCCGTTTTAGATTGATGTATTGATGTAGGTCGAATTTCTTGTTCTTCATACTCGTGTACATCAAACGAAACGTCGTGGTTTTCCTTGCAATATATAGGCACTTCTGCGAGAAGACCATGTAAATGTATAAGCTCTTGTTTTTTCATATCTTTTCAAAGTTATTTATGTTTTGAGAGGATATAAGCTAATTCTGACCCCCGTTAGCATGGGACTCAATATATGAAAGGCTTCATATCGATAGGCCGATTCTAACCAGACATGTCTAATTATGAGGATCTATTGACCCAAGCATTCGAAACAATGCCCGAAGTTGTTTCTACCCATTCTCGATGGAATTTACCCGACCCCGTGGTCCGACCAGAAGGAAATGTCACTGTATATGAAAATTTCAAGAATACAGTTGAGGTTTTGAACCGGGAAGCAGATTTAGTCCTCAAATTCCTTCAAAATGAATTTGGAACCAGTGCGAATATCGACGAGACGGGCCGCGCAAGACTGACTGGATCCTTTTCAACCGACCGTGTCTCGTTGGTCATTAAGTCCTTCTCTAAAACCTATGTTATTTGTCCTGATTGTGGTCTCCCTGATACAAAACTTCAAGAAAAAAATAACTCCCTGATGATCCATTGCGAAGGCTGCGGGATTCTATCGAAAATAGAGTAAATTTTTCAATTTTAAATAAATTTAAGCGGCCGTTCCTGCCTCAGCAGACTCTAGTAGTTCCTTGTACCTGTTCCTAATCGTGACTTCACTAACATCTGTCACTTCACTCACTTCTGACTGAGTTACTTTCTCATTTGTTAGCAATGCCGCTGCATAAATGGCAGCAGCAGCAAGCCCAACTGGACTCTTCCCACTATGCAATCCATCTTTCTTCGCAGCCTGGAGTAATTCTCTCGCCCTTCTTTCTGCCTCTTCAGAAAGATTTAGTTCAGATGTAAATCTTGGGAGGTAACTCACGGGATCTGCTGGCTGAACTTCCAATCCCAATTGACGTACAATATATCGATAAGTTCGGGTAAGTTCCATCTTATCAACCCGACTGACATCCGAAATTTCATCTAAACTTCTAGGCGTTCCGGTCTGCCTCGCGGATGCATATAACGCTGCAGTGGCTACTCCTTCTATGGATCTACCTGGAAGCAAATCATCGTTTAGTGCTCTGCGATATATCACAGATGCCATTTCTCTTACATTTTCTGGAAGGCCGAGAGCCGACGCCATTCTATCGATTTCTCCCAGTGCTTGTTTCAGATTTCTTTCCTTTGAATTCCGCGTTCTAAATCTCTCATTCCATCTTCGCAATCGCTGCATTTTCTCCCTTTGACGCGGCGAAAGGGATTTTCCATATGCATCTTTGTCTTGCCACCCAATGTTGGTTGAAAGACCCTTGTCATGCATCATGGTGGTCGTCGGTGCTCCGACCCTCGATTTTCTATCCCGTTCCTGCGGATTGAATGCTCGCCATTCTGGACCTGGATCAATTCTATCTTCTTCTGTAACTAGGCCACAATCTTCACAGATGACCTCTGCCCTTTCTTCATCGTTTACCAACCTACCTCCACATTCAGAACATACACCTTCTTCTACTTCATTTTCAGTCTCTTTTTCTTCTTTTTCGAATTCTCGAATACGTGTGTCAGTCATGTTATTTATAAAGGAAAAATACGGGGTCAAATTCTTCCACTTGACAGTCCTTATTTTTGCTCTTATAACCAGTCATTA
The DNA here is from genome assembly GCF_009889665.1 of Candidatus Hikarchaeum yamanae. Classification (NCBI taxonomy): domain Archaea; kingdom Methanobacteriati; phylum Methanobacteriota; class Candidatus Hikarchaeia; order Candidatus Hikarchaeales; family Candidatus Hikarchaeaceae; genus Candidatus Hikarchaeum; species Candidatus Hikarchaeum yamanae. The sequence continues at coordinate 18,121 of NZ_WTZR01000002.1, forward strand.
ATATGTATAGCTTTTAAATCTTTCGGTGCTGCTGCTATTTTATGAAATATAAGCTTACTGGTAGTTGTTGAGTTTATCTCACCATTCTAACTCTCAAATAGTAAACAAACCTGTGCCCTCTGGAACTGCAAAAAGCCCAAAACGAACGCCTGAATCTAGCCATCCATACCCATATGAAAATGCAGCTAGTGCATTGACATAATCCCCTTTTTTGTGGAAATTTTGCCCATCACTTAGGTAGGCCCGTACCATCTCCATACATTCATCCGCCGAGGCTGACAATGATGAAGACTCTTGTGGCGCCATCTTCACGATATCTAGCGCAGAAGAAAGCATCCTCTCATACCTTTCCGTTTTTTCCACGAGATCTGCACTCATAGTCATACAAGGACTTCGAAACTGTAATTATTTTTTCTATTCTCTCTTACTATTCTAAAATTTAAGTCGAAAGTGGTTTCCTCCACCATTCCTGATTATACACATTGACCCCAAAACCCATCTCCTCTGGTCCTCTTTCCGAGGAAATTGAACATCGAGAACTTATCATTGCTGGGGCTGGCATTGCTGGCCTTTCTGCAGCGATCTACTCAGCACGGGCCAAAAACGATCCCCTAGTAATCGAAGGTCCCGAACCCGGCGGCCAACTAACTCTCACAACCGAAGTTGAAAACTACCCTGGCTTTCCAGACGCAATTACTGGCCCTGAACTAATAAGCCGAATGAAAACCCAGGCTATCAAATTTGGAGCCAAAACACGATACGGGACTATAGTCACTATCGATGATACAACCCACCCTTTCCAAGTAGGGCTATCTGATGGGACTTTTCTCACCTCTGACGCGTTTATAGTTGCCAGTGGAGCGAGTGCCCGCACCCTATGTGTCCCTGGAGAGGATGAGCTGATGGGGTATGGTGTATCCACCTGTGCAACCTGTGATGGGGCATTCTTTAAAGATGAAGATATGCTCGTTGTCGGAGGTGGGGATGCTGCAATGGAAGAAGCACACTTCCTAACAAAGTTTGCAAATAAAGTGTATATAGCGCACCGGCGAGATTCCTTCCGTGCAGAAAAATACTGGATTGACCGAATCATGAAAAAAGTCGAATCCGGCGATATTTCTATCCTTTGGAATACTGAGATTTCACAGATCAATGGTACTCCCGATGAAGGCATTTCAACCATCGATCTTATTCACCATGCTGATGGAAATCCCTCCAGTAGAAAAACCGAGCCTGGGTTTGAGAATTCCACTCTTAATGTCGGCGCTTTGTTCATCGCAATTGGTCATATTCCAAATACAGATTATCTACGTCCAACTGCTGTTGAATTAGACCCCGAAGGATATCTCCTAACACAAGGTGGGTCTGGATCTGGAAAGACACACACCGCGGTCCCTGGAATTTTCGGAGCCGGAGACGTTGTGGATTCTCACTACCAACAAGCAATAACTGCAGGTTCTATGGGCGTCCAAGCAGCGTTGGATGCAGGAGTATATCTGGATGATCTATTCGATCGATAGCATTTATTTTATTTATTGAGTATTTTCTTAAAATACAACACGACACCCTCGTCACTTTCTTGCACTTTCATCAGCGAAAAACGTGGAAATCTATCTACAAAACCCTCTCCGTCAGCTAGTGTAGGGGCACCTCTTCCTCCAATAATCATGGGTGCGATATATACTGTTAGTTCATCCACGAGATCTTTTTCTATCAATGTAAAAATAAGCTCTCCCCCTCCTTCGACTAGTATGTTTTTAATCCCTTCCTCTTTGAGTAATGTCATGGCATTTTCCATGTCCACTCGTTTCTCTCCCGAAACTATCGTCGTTACACCCAGTCCGTTTAACTCTTGAATTCTTTCCTCTTCTGCCGCCCCGCTCAATAAGATGATCGTACGTGCGTCCTTTCCCATTACTTGGGCATTATTTGGAGTTCTCCCTAATGAATCAACGAGTATCCTAGCCGGATGTGCAGACTCGCCCCCATCTCTCCTATTCGAACTCAACTTTTCATCGTGTATCAGCAGTTTGGGATCGTCTGCCAAAATTGTTTGTACTCCCACCATAACCGCATCACATTGCGCACGTAACAAATCAACACGATCAAAATCAGACGGTCCACTTATTACCAATTGTTCTCGGAGACTAGATGCTATTTTTCCATCTATGCTCATCGCAACGTTCACCGTGATGCGCATGATTAACGTTCAAGTGCCACAGGAAAAACGTCTTCGGTACTATTTCTATTTTCCACCATCCTACTCGACTATGGCAAATCCAAACCATTATCATATTGCCCATTCGAAATTTTCATAGTGGAAAATTTATTAAAAAAATCCAGAGGAATTTTTGCTTCTGGTTCTTTTCTGGTGCTACTCACCGTTGGATTGGGACAATTCCTACGTTTTGGTGTAGATGTCATTTTCCCCGTTTTACTTCCTTATATAAAACTGGAATTTTCCATCGGAAACACGGTAGCAGGACTTTTGCTCAGCTCGTTAGCAGCTTCGAAGGCATTAAGCCAATTCCCCGGTGGTATTTTTGCAGATACATTCGGCGAACGGGTAGCACTGACGTCAAGTCTGATCGTGGCATCTTTCGGCCTCATCATCATTTTTTTCTCTAGCTCTTTATTAGCATTGGTAGTTGGAATGCTATTATTTGGCCTTGGATCTGGGCTTTTTGGCACTTCACGAGTCACCATTCTTGTACAACTTTATCCTAAATTACAGGCCACAGTTATCGGAATTACTAATGCACTGGGGGCTATTGGGAATTCCATTCTTCCACCTCTCGCACTCTTAGTATTCTTAGCTTACCAAAACACCGCATTTGGTTGGCGCATAGGGATCGGTTTTGCAATCCCACTCTTCCTTCTCATTGCAATGGTACTCTGGATCACAGTCCCTCCCTACTCCAAAACTCATACCTCCCCCCCGCCAACTTCCCTCTCCGGCATTTTTTCTAAAATCTACCAAGCCCTGAGCAAGCCAGCAATACTTCTCATTACATTTTCTATGATCTCTATGTCTGTTGTTTACCAAGGATTCACCTCCTTTTTTCCCACTTATTTAATCTCTATAAAAGGAATCGACGAGTCAACCACTGCGGGGCTATTTAGTATTTTTTTCATCGGTGGGCTGCTGATCCAACCCCTTCTTGGATGGGTCTCCGATAAACGTGGATTTTTCCAACCCTTGATCTTCACCACCCTTCTAACAGCCTTTGGACTGCTACTTTTGCCTATTTCAAATGGCATATTTTCTATAGCTCTCATCGTAGCCGTTATTAGTTTACAATTGGGATTCTGGCCAACAATCACCACGTATGATGTATCTTTGCTACCAAACGAAGCACAAGGATCTAGCCTAGGTCTTCAAAGAACCACTTTTCTTTTATCTGGGGCAATAGGCCCAGTCATCGTAGGATTCATGGCCGATTCGAACCTATTCAATGAAGCTTATTACGTATTGAGTGCGTGCGCAATCATTAGTACATTAACTTGCATTGTTCTTTATCATCTGAGAACAACTTCTCAATAATTTTAAATAATCAATCATTCTTTCCACTTGTTTTTAAATCCCCAATCAACTCGTGAGCAAGCTCTCCAAATTCATCCTCTTGAAACACAAATAATCTCCCATTTGCGGATTTAAAATCAACACAAATTTCAATTGAATGACCTTCCTTTTGAGCCGTAATTCCTTCAAAAATTTCGACCGATTTTCCCGAAGGAACTAGATACTTTCCCACCCCTGTTGACTCAAGAATTTTGTGGTCCGTTTTTAACTCGTCCACATATACAATTTCTCCCCTCCCCTTCTGTATACTTATAACGTGAACATCCTTTCCAGGCTGACACCGAATACATTTTTCTATTTTATGAGGTTTACTTGCATATTTCACAGTTCTCCCATCTAAATATTCTATGTTTATGCCCTCAGATGCTATCTCTGCATTCAATTTTACAGGATGAACTTCTGTTGTTAATGCCATTATTTTTCCAATAACCTCTCCGTATACTTGGCTAATATATCAACTTCAATGTTTACCACATCTCCCAATCTTCGTTTACATAATATCGTCTCTGAGTATGTCGTTGGGATAATTGCAACTGTGAGTCTTTCTTTATTTATATCTGCAATTGTTAAACTAATCCCATCTATTGTAATTGACCCTTTTTTTACCATATATTTACCAAACCCCTCTGGTATTATGAATCCATATTCCCAATCCTCTCCAATCTGGTTGATTTCAATTATTTCCGTCGTGGTATCAACGTGACCCTGCACAATGTGGCCATCAAACCTCCCCTCGCATGGCATAGCCCTCTCTAAATTAACAAAAGAACCTTCTCGCAATTCTTTGAGATTACTGCAATTTAGTGTTTCTGCCGATAAGAATGCCACAAAACCATTCTCATTGTGGGACTCAACCGTCAAACAAACTCCCGAAACACAAACACTAACTCCATCCTTCAACGTATCCCCCCATGCCACTTTAATCTCCACTCTGAGCCCCTCACTACTTTCTTCCACCATCGAAATTTCACCAACCGTTTCTACTATCCCTGTAAACATATCATATAACCTACGGTGTCAAAACCTGAAAATATTCTGTTCTTGTTTTCCACATTTAATACCCAAGATCTTCAATTGATTTCCCTGTATATTCGTTATTAAGAAGAACTTCTACAGGCAACGTCGGTGCACTTTTAATTAAATTTTCCATTACTATCAATCCCTCTCTAGCTCGACTCATACCCACATAAAATACCCTCCGCTCACTGTCTGTAAGAATCGGAACAATTTTTGAAGTCGGATCATATTCTATCCCTCCTGTTACTTCTGAAGACATATGCTCAACAACCTTTTCCGTCAAATCGGTGGCAACATACACATAATCTGCTTCTCTACCCTTCGACGAATGGATAGTTCCTATTCTCACACGATCATGCTCAATGTCTTGATATTCCCCTTCAAAGTAAGACTTAACACAACGTTTTTGATAATTACTCACTTTTCGAATCATTTCAGACGCAACATCTGGGCTCGGCATAAACGGAATTTGTTTTCGTATAAATTCTGCGGAAAATTCAACCTGGTTTTTGTCCTTTGTATTTTTCTTTTTCAGAGCATTATGTACTGCATCAAATAGTTCCTCTCTTTTCCGTGCACCAAACGAAGAATCCACCAATATGTCTGCTAATAAATACACCTGACTCCCTGACAAATTCTCACCGGATTTGTAACATTCAACCGCCTCAACATATTTTGTGAGTTTTTCTGTCCACATATTTCCATCAGTCATCATGGAGAATGGAATCCCAATTTTCACAAATTCTTCCATGAATTCAAACATTTGATACCTAGCACGGAATAATACCATCAATGTTCCTTTGTCCGATTCCACATCCATTTTGATTCTTCGTACTAAGTCCAAAACAGATGGGTCTGGAAGAAACTCTATGTCTCCCCCTTCTGTCCTAGGTTTCAAATTTTTATTTTGCCTAACTTCCACATGTCCAATCACTTGCCCAACGATCTCAAGTATATTTGATGGAAGCCGATACGAATTATCCAATATTCTGTCCGATCCAATTTTCTCGTTAAGTAGCAATCCCGGATCTGCGCCTTGCCAGGCATAAACCACCTGATCATCATCTCCTGCTATGATCACGTTATCCATTTGAGGTTTCCATTGAGAATATATCCCATATTGCAATTTTGTAATATCCTGAAACTCATCGACAACCAAATTAGAAACTCGTGGTATTAGTTCACGCTCGTGAACCATCTCTAACATATCTGCAAAACCAACAATTTTATTTTCCAATTTATATTCTCTCCATTGTTCAATCAAATCTGGAATACTCAATCGATTATCTCCCGATGACCAGGTCGGGGTGTATTTATTCCCCGATTGTGCCCGTGGATCCAAATCAGGAGGATACCGTACTTTCTCAACATCCCACGTAAATGGAACATCGAACCAATCGTCCACGCTTTTATTTGTACGTTGGATCCATTGACTAGTTTCTAAAACTTTATTTCCCAACGCAGTGGATAATGTTGTTCTCCTCCCTCCACTTTTGTAATCTTCTTCATATTCCAACCCCCTATCTGAACAGAAACCCTTCCTATCAGAATCACTAACAACGCTTTTCCGAGATAATTTCAAAAGCTCGTATGCTTTTGCGTGCATTGTACTCACATTCCCGCGAAGAGATTCTGGTTCTATTTCAAGTCGAGATCCTAGCCTTTCTCTCAATTCTGTCGCTGCAGCCCGCGTATATGAAACTAGAAGAAGATCTTTTACATCAATCCCCGAATCAAGGAGCCCTTCGACCTCATTTAACAAGGCTGTCGTCTTCCCACTCCCTGGACCTCCAAAAAGACGTATTAGGTTTGGTCCATTTGATTCTTTCATTAATCACAACATAACAGTTCACTAAGGCATAAATACCGTTCGAAGTGACTCTGCGTCATAACTCTCCGATGGCTATAGATATGAATCATTTTCCCATCCTTCTTATATCTCATATATTTCTGCGTATTTTCTATTGATATATCCTACAAAATAATCTATTTTAATATCTTCTCCTACCGCCTTTTTAATCAATTCTGGCGTAGTGTATTTCCCCCCATGCTTGTGGATATTTTCTCCCAACCAATTCTTCAAATATTGATAGTCACCACTCCGAATCAATTCGCCTATGTCTCCTACCTCTTGCTCTATATGGTGACTAATCTGGGCTGCCAAAATACTACCCACTGAATATGTGGGGAAATACCCAAAAGACCCATGACTCCAATGTATATCCTGAAGACACCCCACCGAATCATTTTCTGGTGTTATTCCTAAATATTTCTCCATTTTTTCATTCCAAACAGCTGGGATTTCTGAAACTTGCAATTCTCCCCTTATCAGTGCACTCTCTATCTCATACCTAATTATTATATGTAAGTGGTAGGTCAATTCGTCCGCATTAACCCGAATTGGATTATCTAGTTTAACCCTATTGACCATTTTGTATACCCTCTCTGGACTTCCAAATTCCATCTTTGGAAAACGTGACCTGACAGTTGGCAATATCTCCTCCCAGAACGCAAGTGATTTCCCAATATGGTTCTCCCAAAACCTCGATTGAGATTCGTGTATTATCATCCCCATATCTCCGCACAATGGGGTGCCATAATGCTCACTTGGCAATGATAGGGTGTACAACGCATGTCCAAATTCATGGATTGTGCTCAACAACCCATCTACAAAATTTTCCCCTTCAAATCTTGTCGTTATTCTCGAATCAAAAACATTCCCCATTGAAAATGGGTGTGGGGACATATCTAACCTCCCTCTGGACCAATCATACCCTAATAAATTGAGCACATCTTCCGAAAGAAATTTTTGATTTTGCAAATCGAAATTACCCTCCAATGTCTCTTTTATATCTTCCCCCTCCTCCCGTATTTTTTTAATTAATGGGACTAGAGACTCCTTCAAGTTTACTAGTATTTCCTCAATAGAAGATAGACTTAAATATGGTTCATAATCTTGAACAAGAACATTATAAGGGTCCGCATTACTATCTATGCAATTTGCCATCTCGCATTTTTTCTCAATTAGCAATTGCAACATCCCCTCAAAATGTTTGAAATCTGATTTTCTTTTTGCCTCTACCCACATAGGAAACGACCGTGTTGTGAGTTGAGACAATTCTTTTATCAGTTCCGTCGGAATCAACATAGCACGTTCATGCATTCTTTTAATTTCTCTATGTATCGACCTCTCCTCTTCTCCTCCGTACTTTGACATCTCTTCTATTAGCCCACTCAATTTATTGTCTACTATTAATTCATGCCGCATGGTGGACAACACTGAAAATTGCATGGCTCTTGCATTTATTCCTCCCTCTGGCATCATCACTTCCTGATCCCAATGCAAAACACCCATCACTTCGTTGAGATTTTCTATTCGTTCTACATATTGGTTAAATTCTTCGTAAGTTCCCATCTATCTCTTCACCTCTGCTATCTTCCGATATATCTCTGAACAATCTTCTAGCGCCCTTATATCTACACTCTCTTCTGATGTATGAGCTTGCCCCCTTTCTGCCGGTCCGCACACAACACCAATGCATCCTTTCTCAGAAAACCAACCCGCGTCTGTAGTATGAGGTTTCGCGATTAATTCTGATCCCTTAGTCACTCCATTCGCCACTTCACGTACTCGGTGGGCAAAAGACATATCTTGGCATTTAAACGGAGGAATTTCATGCTTTATCTCCCATTCAATTTCGCCGTCCACTTGAATCGCACCACTTTCACCTGGGATAGTTCTCTCATCAATTATTAGAGTACATTTATCTGGGTTGATATTCGCCGCAGTTCCCCCCTCCATCACTGTCACTGTCACTGAGCTTTTCAGATCTTTCCCTTCGATATTAATTTCTTTAGTAGGTATTTTCAATATTTCTTGGATTACCTCCCCTGCCAGATATATGGCATTTCTCTCCTCATTCGGTTGGGACGCATGCGCAGCTTCTCCCAATATTGTTATTTGACTTTCCCGACGTCCCCTATGGGCAATAGCTATATCTACAACTCCCTCCTTCGAATATCCCATTGACCCCTCTCCTACCACTACAAATTTAGGATTAAACCCTTTTGAAATAGCATATTGAGCACCCACCCCTCCTATCTCTTCCCCAACAAAACTTGCAAACACCAATTCCATTTCTGCATTTGCATCTCTAAACGAATGCATCATTGAAGCAAGTGCCCCTTTCATATCTGCCGACCCTCTCCCATAAAGCCGACCATCTTTTTCAAAAACTTTACACCGATGACCCTCCATCTGATCAAAACTAGGGGGAACTACATCATGGTGTCCGATAAATGCTAATTCCTCCCCCGACCCCCTCCGAGCAATAATATTTCCCATTCCATCGCGTAAGACTTCCGCATCCGTTTCTTCTTTGAGCCACTTTTCAATCAATTTACCTACTTCTTCTTCACCCTCGTGACTTGGAACTGAGATTAGTTCCTTTGCTAAGTCTATGATGGTCATGTAATTACATTTACACCCGCAAAGAATTAGAACTACCCATCTTCAATTCAGTTGGTGTCACTACTTTCATCTCTTCCACTTCCTTTCAATCCTTGCTGAACCGTCGTTTCTTTGTCCACAATAAGATTATACGACGTCTCATCCTCATTCCACAAAACGAGGACGTCTCTAATCAAAACAATTCTTCCATATTCTGCCTCTGCCATAACCCGATTTTGCGGCGTTTCTTTCACAATCACAATATAATTATCTATTTTTTCCGACCCGTCCCCTACAAGAAACAATGAATTTTGTCCCTCGCTTAAATCCTGACTCAGTTTCACCACGATAATGTCTACTCTTTTTCCAATTCGGGTTCCTATATCTGATAATTTGACACATCTAGAAATGTCCCCAGGATGCCGAAATAAAGTCTGAGAATCCCATCTTAGTATGCTATATGCAACTTGGACGTCTATATTTACAAACTCCCCTTTCCTTTGACCACCCCGGTCAATTTTCTCTTGAAAAGAGGGAATCTCTATATCTGGCATTACCTCAAAGGACCAGCACTCACTACAAGGAACTTGACCTGACCACAAGCTAATCGCTGGGACATATATATTCATATTCGATGAAATTGCCCTTTCTACCTCCCTCAATTCAATTGCCGTATTTTTATCAGCAGGAGCAACGAGTATCATCGCACCCGTCTTTGATACAAATTTACTATACTTATTAACCACCGAAATGGGGTTTTCCAATTCACTAATAACGTTGGCAAATAATACGATGTCATAAACACCACTTGGCTCAAATTTTTCTGCCGTCTCTCGGTGAATATTTAAGTGTACATTGGCCCCTCTTTCTTCCATTAATATTTGCAAAATATCTGCCGCTTGACTCGGTTCTACTGCATTGTACTCCACAAGTGCATTTTCGGGTATGTAGTCTGAAATTCCCAATGCAGGCCCCCCAATACCTGCGCCAACATCGAGTATTCTCAATTTCCTTTTTAACAACCCTCCCTCTGAAATTTTATTTAATATATGCTGAATCGCCACATAGTACCCTGGAAAATGATATGCAGCATATGCTAGTGCATTTTCCTCATCATATTCTACTCCTCTGCCTTCATAGTAGTCTTTTTTTATCCCCCTAATCCTCTCTCTAATTATCTCTCCCGATTCCCCCAATTGCCATTCCTTTCCATATTTCTCTCTCAAAATATCTTCCAGTCGCGCAGAATACTTTTCTGGTATTTTCAGAACCTCAACCACCCGAGGGTCAATGGGATCCTCAGAAACTGGAGTAAACTTCCCATCAAACCTTTCTACCAAGCCTAGTTGGAATGCGTTATCCCTAATCTCCGATCTGATCAAATCTACCCCCACTGACCCTGATATATACTCTTCAATTTCTTCAGGATCAATTGGACGGATATTTTGTAAGTATCTAACATTTGATAAGATTTCCCGACTTCCTTTCAAATCCATAAACAGTCCTTTTACTTACTCATCTTGTCCAACCACATTACTTACTGGCCTCTTCATATAGTCGACTGAATTCTTCCCAATCCGAATTCGAAATTCTATTTGCAGCTTCTACGATTTCTTTAGCTCCTCCGAATACTTCTTGAATATCTGAATATACCTGGGCATTGCCATTTGTCATCTCTTTTACCAATTCGACCAAGACGTCAAATATTGGAGTTCCAAATTCTTCAGGAACCTCTTTCGCTGCTAATGCAAAAGAAAGAATGGCAGCATGGGTCATTCCTTGTACTGTTTTCATCACTTCGTCATGCTCCTCTGCAGTCGTAATAAACAGTGTATTCCCTGCCTTCTCAAGATCATTGAATATCTGTTCCGCTAATGGTCCTGTCTCGCCTATCACCAGGGCAATTCTGCCTGGGTAATTCCCCGGGCCAAACAAAGGGTGTAAACTGACTCTCCCTATGTCACTCGCATACACTTTCATAGCATCTATTGGGGTTTTCATCACCCCTGTGATGTCGCACATAACTCCAGTTGCATTTTTAGCATAAGTCGAAATAGCTTCAGTCACATAAGGTATTGGCACCGCAATGCAAACAACATCGAACAATTCTTCTGTATCCAAATCTGCTACTTTTCCCCCTATATCCTCTGCAGCTCCTTGGGCCATCTCGGCTTTTATATCCACAAATGTGACCTCTGCATCTACAGATGATGCAAACCAGCGTCCCATTGAACCCGAACCCACAATTAATAGTTTCATTACCTTCGCATAGACTTGCGAACCGTAAAATAGATTCGCTCATCGATTATCCCCTACCTGTCTGCTTAAAACACACTACCTCTTCTTTAACAAAATAGTATAGATCATTCTAGTTAATTGGCTCTGGATTCTTTTATAAAACCATGGATGTGGGCCCCTATGATCATTCCTACAACGGACCATATTATGACGTAATTTCCTATTCCCAAACTAGCAAAAGCTGGGCCTGGACAAACCCCAGCAACACCCCATCCTATTCCAAATATTACCCCTCCTATTATCACATCACTGTCCAAATCTCTGACTCTTAGCCCATATTTTTTACCCGTGAGTGGGGCCGATTTTCCAGTTCTTGCTCCCATCTGAATCCCAATGGCAGCAACAGTTGCTCCTCCTCCCATCACTAGTAGCAGTCCCAAATCGTCTAGCTGGAGAAAGTCTAAAACAACTTCTGGATGTGTCATCTGACTAATAGTAAGTCCTATCCCAAATATTATTCCCCCCACGAATGCCGCAACAAGAATTTGTCCCGCACGACTCATGGGACTACTCCTAAAAGTTCTGTTAAATGTGCTACAATTATTGCAACTCCTAAGAATATCACCACATTAACTAGTGATGCAGGAGAGAACGATGCAAGCCCACATATGCCGTGCCCCGAAGTACATCCTTTACCCAATCTAGCCCCTATACCAATGAATAACCCCCCAATCAATAATCGCCACCATTGGACTTCTGTTACCCATAGCTCTGCACCCGAAACCAAGGTGTAGCCTGCGGCACCTACTATTAATCCAATAGTAAACACCGCTCTCCAATCCCTCGACGAAATGAATTCCTCTTGCTGAAACCACTTTAATTTAGAGTAATACGAGACCGTTGTCTCTAGTGCTGTACTAGCACCTACTATTTGCCCTGTCGTAAAGTACATAAAAACTACGCTAGCCCCTATTACTATCCCTCCTATGAGATAATGCGACACCCCATTAGGAAATACAGTTACAACCAAATCCGCAATTTGAATTAAAACCATAATATACCTTTCACAATGAGTCTATTAACTCATTCGAAATAGGCAAAAATTTCCTAAATGATTTTTCGATTCTTTCTTGTACATTTGAGCATATTTATGCCAAAATTTTCTTTGGATATCTAGTCAAATTTTCATATCCGCTTTTTGTTACTAAAATCAAATCTTCGACGCGAATTCCCCCCTCAATTGGGTCGTATAGTCCAGGTTCCACTGTAATTACATTTCCTGTTTGCAAAACCACATGCTCCGAGTTAATCCTAGGAAATTCATGGATGTCTAGCCCAACTCCATGCCCTGTAGAGTGGATAAATCCCGTATCAGTAGCTGGATTTGACCTCAATGTTTCGTATCCTTCCTCTTCATATATGTCACACACAACATTGTGAATTTCATTCCCTGTGATACCCGGCCGGATCATCTCGATGGCAGTTTCCATCGCTTTTACTGTAGCAGCATATCTCCTCAAAACTTCAGACGATGGCGTTCCTTTAACCCACGTACGAGTCATATCTGCATGATATCCACTAATCTTGTCTTGTGGAAAAATATCAACTATTATTGGAACATTTGCAATAAGTGGTCCCTCCCCCGAATGATGTGGATCTGCCCCTTGTCCACCACTAGCAACGATGGTATCTCCTGCATCACATCCCCTTTTCATTAAGGCAAGTTCAATCTCACTTTTAACTATCTCTGATGTCAATATCTCTCCATTTTTGTGTAATATTCCATTTCTAATATTCGCCTCTGATATCATTTTTTCTGCAATATGCATTGCCTCCTCTGTAGCTTCTTGTACCCGCCTAATCTGTTCAATTTCTTCCTCATTCTTACAGGATCTAATTTTCGATAATTCCCTACTCGAATCTATTTCAATCTCAATTCCTTTTAATCTCAACCCATCCGCAGTCTCCAAAGGAAAATTCCCTGGAACAACCAATTTACTACTCTCTCTTTCCTCTAAAATAAACTCAGCAATAACTTGCATCCGAGCATCAATGGATCCTCTTTCTGCCACTAGCTCCTCAAATTTATATTCTGACAGCCGTTTAATTATACCTGATCGACTCTGTTTACAAGCACGTCCATATTCTAGTCCGGATACAAGCATTCGGATCCCGTTAGTAGTATACAGTGTAATAAACGGATCCGGGGCATCAAAACCCGATATATATTTTTGATTAGCATCTTCGGACGAAGCATCAACCAAATATCCATCATAATCTCCATCTTGTAAAAAAGAATCCAACTCCGAATACTGTACCATATTCTTTTCTTTACCTCGGAAGTTTAAAGCAAATTCTATGGGTCTATTCGCTATCATTTGCACATTCGCTAAATAGTACGGCATCTAACCAAACCCATGGACATAACCATTCGCCCCTCTTCCATCGAAGGATGCGTAATGGCACCGCCCTCTAAGAGCTACACACATCGGGCGATATTGGCAGCAGGACATTCTCTCTCCACCAAGATAGAAAATCCACTTCTAAGTGCCGATACCCGGGCAACCATCCGAGCAATAGAAGCTCTAGGTAGTACCATCACCGAAGACGATGGATTATCGATTACAGGGTTCCACGACCATCCCTCTCTCCCATCTGATGTAATTGATTGCGCAAACAGTGGGACTACTATGCGACTTTTAATAGCCACTGCAGCTTTAGTTGACGGGACAACTACACTCATTGGTGACGAGTCTCTTAGTTCGAGGCCACAAGGTGAGTTACTCGATGCCATTATACAACTTGGTGGTGAGGCAACTAGTATTGAAAACAATGGGAGTGCCCCTCTCGCCATCAAAGGCCCAATAAAAGGAGGATCTGTTTCAGTTCCTGGGAATATTTCATCTCAATTTATAACTTCACTATTGATGGCAGGGGGTGTCACGGAGGCCGGTATTGATATAACTATCACTTCCGAACTAAAGTCAAAACCTTACGTTGACATAACCATCGAAATCCTCCAATCCTTTGGAATCGAAACCCATGCAACTGAAAATGGCTACCGTGTCCCAGGGGGTCAATCCTATTCTTCACACAATCCCGTTTACAAAGTCCCTGGTGATTTCTCTTCAATGTCATATCTACTTGCAGCAGGAGCGCTAGCATCTGACAATGGAGTTGTAGTAACTGGGGCACAACCAACCTCTCAGGGAGATGCTGCAATCGTCGACATTCTCTCAAATATGGGTGCAGATATTCATTGGGACCTCTCAAAAGAAACCATCACCGTAACTAAATCCACTCTCTCTGGTGCTACTATCGATGTTGGAAATACTCCCGACCTTCTCCCCACAATTGCCATATTAGGCGCCACCGCAACTGGGAAAACAACCATTGTAAATTGCTCTCATGTTCGGTATAAGGAGACTGACCGCGTTTCTGCAATGAGTGAAGAACTACAGAAGTTAGGTGTAAAAACCAAAGAACAGTCTGATAAATTAACCATTTATGGATCAAATTCGCCTCTCATTGGTGCAAAACTTAATGGAAGAGGGGACCATCGAATCGTGATGTCCCTTTCGATTTTAGGTCTCATATCCTCTGGAGCTATTCAAATTTCAGGAGCAGAACATGTGGCAGTTTCTTATCCTGAATTTTTCCAAGTGTTGAAGAGCTTAGGGGCTGAAATAAAAGGTGATCAGTAACTATGAATGGAAATCAATTCGGAAAATTATTTCAAATTACTACTTTTGGAGAGAGTCATGGACCTGGAATTGGATGTACTATCTCTGGCTGCCCTGCCGGAGTTAAAATAGATGACAGCTATATCCAACATGACTTGGACAGGAGGCGACCTGGACAATCTATGGTTACTACTAGTAGGGATGAGCCCGACCAAGTTTCCCTTTTATCTGGGTTAGAAGGTGGCTACACAACTGGGGCACCTATTGGAATGGTCATATACAATAAAGATGCAAAATCCAATAAGTACGAACCATTTGTCACCGCTCCTCGCCCTAGTCATGGTGATTTTACCTACTCAGCAAAATTTGGGACAAGGAGTTGGGCTGGAGGAGGCCGATCGAGCGCTCGGGAAACTGCCAATTGGGTCGCAGCTGGTGCAGTGGCTAAAAAAGTACTCGAAGATTCCATTTACGATGTACAAATCAAAGCACATGTGAACCAAATAGGCGATTTAAGAGCCCCTGATATAACATTTGAAGACATGGTTAGTAATTCCGAGAACAATCCTGTTCGATGTGGCCACCCCTCTACTGCAAAAAAAATGGAAGCATTGATTACAAAATATCAAAAAGAAGGTGACTCTATTGGGGGGTCTGTCTATTTTGAAGCCCATGGTGTTCCCCGTGGATTGGGCGCACCACGTTTCGATTCATTTGAAGCAAGACTTGGACACGCCATGTTATCTCTCCCTGCAACAACAGCCTTCGAATTTGGCCTAGGACGTTCTGCCCGGGAATACACTGGGTTCGAACGAAACGACCCCTTCACCTTTGACAATGACGGGTCTGTAGTCCCTACCAGCAATAATCATGGGGGCATTCAGGGAGGAATCACAACAGGGGAAGTTATTTTTGGAGAAGTTACCTTCCATGCTCCAACTTCTATCGTGAAAAAACAACAGACTGTTGATTGGGCAACCAATGAAGAGAAAGAAATCCAAGTAATAGGCAGGCACGATCCAGTCCTTCCGCCACGAGGGGTCCCTGTAGTGGAGTCGTTACTCAACCTAATCGTCCTCGATTTCATGCTACTTGGCGGACGTATAAACCCCGATCGGATTGATGGAAAACCCGGGGTTTACGACACCGATTATCACCCTGCGAATCCTCAAAACGAGTAAATTCACAATCCGAAAAGGAATAAGTCTGTTACTTACTTTATTCATACTGGGTGAGATGGCAGAGCGGACTAATGCGCCAGTCTTGAAAACTGGTGGCCAACGGCCTCGGGGGTTCGAATCCCTCTCTCACCGCATACCTTTTATTTCGTCCAATCAGGATAAAAACGGAAGATTGCATAAAGTATGAGTAATCCCACTATCGATATAGTCCCAACGAGCTGGGAAAACTGAATACCAAACAGTTCCAGACCCGTGTAAGTCATAGTCGCGATGACCGCAACCAATGCAATGATTGCCTGTTCGGGTGTGATTGGCTCACTCATAACCCTTTCATTTTTTTGTCAATATCTTTATTCAGTTTCTTCATTTTTTTGTCAATATCTTTATTCAGTTTCTTCATTTTTTTGTCAATATCTGAAGCCATTATTCACCTCTTTTTCTTGGGGCCTTTTAGGGCCAAATTCGCTATTTTTTTGTCTTTTGCTTTCATCTTTTTATCTTTTTTCTTGAGTTCTTTCTGTAAGTCTCTGTATTTTTTATCAATGCCATTCTTTACGACGATTACTATAGATAGCTAATTCAATAAACCACTATTCTCCTTTCTTATCATTGAATTAAAACGATTTATTCATCATCTATACTTGGAATAGTGGGTGGGAACGCGACAACACTCATTATCCAACCAATAAACGCACACATGACCAACGCACCAAATGTAGCATGAATAGTCCAACCAAACGGCAACATATGCAAGTTAGTGCCTTCTATCCAATACATGCTACTTGCCCACTCCTCAGAACGCCACCACCACGAAATCATAACCACACTCACTTGACTTGTAGTAACCAATGGTACAAACAAACGTTTCCAACCTCTTTGGAGGATTGGTAGGCTAAGTTCCACTACCATTGCCCATGCAATACACATGAACAATAGTGCATTATTGAATTCACTGTAGACCCACATACCAATTGCGGGGAATATGAAGAGAATAAATAGGCTCCCCCGAGCAGGCATCCACCGGCGAATGAACAATAAGACAACAACTGAACTCACGAAAGCTTGAACCAACAAAGCCCGCATTCCCTGGCTCAACGCAACATCGTAAGTGTCATTCAAACAATACATCCCTCCTCCATCATAACAGAATGTCTGCAGAGGGTCAAACCAAATGTTTGCATAAATGGTAATAAGCACCGTACCGACCCATGCTGCACCAAGTCCAAAGACGATCAATATTTGAGACTTCAACCCATCTCTGCCGCTTTCTTTGTTAGCCCAAGCCGACCACATCGGCGCTGTAACTGCCATCATGAGTCCGATAAAAAGACCAATATGGGCGGGGGAAAGGAGAATGTCAACGCTCGTTTCAACACCAAGCGTTTCATGCCAGATCATGTCACCAAAACCCGACAGACCAAATAGAAGGATTCCATAAACCCCCGGCCTATGCTCTGGCGATATATCTCGAAGGGTCTTCAAGGGGTTTCTCACAAGGCCCCAAAGCCCTTCTTCTGGAAAAATAGCATAAAACATATATGCGCCATATGCAGTAGCACCCGCGTACCATATGGCATGCCATGGGGTGAAAAACGTATCATCGACCACCCCTGAAATATGTGCAAACGCATCGATTAGAAGGCCACCCAACCACCATAGTCCTAAAGCAAGAACGAATATTTCATAATATGGTTCGCCTATTTTTGGTAATGTCCCACGCCGTTTGTATACTAAGAAAACAAGGACGGAGGCAATGGCAAGCAATCCGAAATAAATCGTTGAGAATCCAAATATTAAATCCGGACCTTCTGTATGTAGGGGATACAATTTTCCACTCATCGTCGACGATTTCTCCTTTGACCTCTACCTTTCTTTGGAGGACCACCTCTACCTTTCTTTGGAGGACCACCTCTACCTTTCTTTGGAGGACCACCTCTACCTTTCTTTGGAGGACCACCTCTACCTTTCTTTGGAGGACCACCTCTACCTTTCTTTGGAGGACCACCTCTACCTTTCTTTGGA
Organism: Candidatus Hikarchaeum yamanae; assembly: GCF_009889665.1. Lineage (NCBI taxonomy): Archaea > Methanobacteriati > Methanobacteriota > Candidatus Hikarchaeia > Candidatus Hikarchaeales > Candidatus Hikarchaeaceae > Candidatus Hikarchaeum > Candidatus Hikarchaeum yamanae. The sequence continues at coordinate 36,295 of NZ_WTZR01000002.1, forward strand.
GGACCACCTCTCCCTCGGCGCCTTGGCCTACGACCTTTGTTTGAATTTCCCTTTTTATTAAGTTCTCCTGGTTCAAAATCAAGTTGAGGAACGGACCCTATATTTGGAGATACAAAGCGATAGTCAATGCCTACTTCTTTTTGTATTTGGGCATATAATTTTTGCTGAGATTTTTGAGCAAATGATATTACAAGTCCTTCTGACCCTGCCCTAGCGGTCCGACCACTACGGTGTTTGTAAGCTTTTCCATTTTCAGGAGGGTCATAATGAATGACACAGTTTACACCTTCGATATCTATTCCTCTAGCAGCAACGTCAGTGCAAATCAACGCTAGAGATTTCCCACTACTAAATTCTTTCATGGACCTATCACGTTGCCCTTGATTCAGTCCTCCATGCAAAGTGGAGTTACTTATCCCTGCTTCATACATTTTTTTCCCAAGCCTATCCACGCCCGCCCTAGTCCTGCAAAAAAGCATAGACCTGCCACATTTATTTATGACTTCTACTGCAATGGTTGGCTTCCCATGATTTTTCATGGTCCAAAAGAGATGTCGCATACTATCGATGCTTATGTCTTCGGGACCCACACGAATATTAACTGGATTTTTTTGATACAACCTAACTATTTCTGATACTTCATTATCCAGAGTCGCACTGAACAGAATCGTTTGGCACTTTTTAGAACATTTATCTAGAATACTTCGAACCGGCTTTATGAATCCCATGTCCGCCATGCGGTCTGCCTCGTCAACTACAACAACGTCTACATGCTCAAGTGAAAGAGAATTTCTATCGAGCAAATCCAGAAGACGACCCGGACATGCTACTACTATGTCAACACCATTTTTTAATCCACGAAGTTGGGGTTGATATGATGTCCCTCCATATATGGAGATGACATTTCTTCCGACCGATTTTGCCAAAGGATTGAGAACGTTTTGAATTTGTTCTGCCAATTCTCTTGTAGGTGTTAGAATTAAAGATGTTGGACGTCTAGATTTGGCTTTTTTCGAACGTTCCAACAGAGGGAGTCCAAATGCGAGGGTTTTTCCAGATCCTGTAGGTGCCCTACAACAAATATCCCTGCCCAATATGGCCTCTGGAACTGTTTCTACCTGAACTTCAAATGGTTTTGTTAGACCTTGTTTTTCGAGGGCCTGCACCAAGTTCGGGGAGATGTCAAAATCGGAAAAATAAACCACTATATACTACATTGAAGGCATCTGCATACTTATGTCCGTTATGATCCTGATTTAAAGGACGATGTATCCCCTCAACGAGAGAAATTCTTATTATCCCTTAAAAGAAAATAACTGCTGGTCTACTATGACACATATTATCAATCGACGGACTATGCTCAAGGGCATGGGCGCCGTCGGACTCACAACCCTTGCTGGGTGTGCCGGCCTCCCCGGAGGGGCACCGCAAGGACGAGATATAAAATTAGGACTCCTTATGGGAGTCACTGGTGGCCTTGCAGCACTAGGGCCACCTATTGTACAAGGCGCAGAACTCGCAGTAAAACACGTAAATGACGCTGGAAATGGTTTCTCAGTTACCACTCAGTTCGAAGACACAGGAACCGATCCCACCCAAGGTGTAAGCGGAGCAGAAGCTTTAGTCAATGCTGGTTACCCCATGATTTGCGGGGCTCTATCCTCCAGTGTTACTATTGCAGCAGCAGAAACTGTATGTATCCCTAATGGGGTAGCCGTATGTTCTGCAGCAAGTACCTCTCCTGCCATCACCACCATGGCTGACAACGATTTGGTCTTTAGGACTCCTCCAACCGATGCACTCCAATCCCTCGTATTGGCAGATGTAATTAAAGATACTCTAGGAGATTCGACCGCGTCCACATTGTTCCTAAACAACGATTACGGCACTCTTCTCAGTGATGGGTTTGTAGCCGCATTCGAAGCAAACGGTGGAACTGTCCAGGAACAAGTTTCTTTCGAGAAACAGCAACCATCGTATGTTGCACAATTGCAAAAAGCCTTAGCTGGAGGTCCCGACGCCCTCTTGATCATTGGATATCCAGAAAGTGGTGTACAGATACTCCGTGACTTCTACGCAGATCACGATTCTAGTGTAGATATTCTAGTCACAGACGGTCTATATGATGCTGAGCTTCCTGGAAAAGTTGGAAACGATCTAGCTAATGTTACTGGTACCTCTCCAATGCCTGCAGGACCTGGAAAGGCTTTCTTCGACACCGAGTTCGAAGCTGCATTTGGTGCTAAACCTTCTGTCAGTTACTGTGGATATGCATACGACGCAGCAGCAGCACTTATCCTGGCCAACGCAGCAGCCGGTTCCAACGACGGTGTTGCCATTGCCGCACAAATGAGAAAAATAGCCAACCCTGGTGGTGAGGTCGTAACACCTGAAACTCTCGCCGATGGTGTCGTAATGGCAGCTTCAGGCAAAGATATAGACTATCAAGGCGCTTCCAGTGCAGTCGACTTCGACGACAATGGTGATCTCGGAGCTGCATCCTACGAATACTTCAAGTGGGGTAGTAGCGGAATAGAAACCATCAGTACAATCGACTACAGCGGATAATCCGCTCATTTTTTATTTCTCTTCTTATATTTTACCCACCAAGAAACTCTTTTTTAACATGTTCATCGTTGAGCAGTGCCTCCCCTGTATCCACAAACCTATCTTTTCCTTGAACTAGTACATACCCACGATCACACCGGCGAAGAGCTTCTTTTGCATTTTGCTCAACCATCAAAATAGCAGTCCCACTTTCTCTAATTTGATCAACATAATCAAAATTTTCTTTCACTAGATCTGGAGCCAATCCGGCGCTTGGTTCATCTAACATCAATAGTTTTGGATTCAACACCAATGCCCTGGCCATCGCAACCATCTGTTGCTGTCCTCCTGATAATGTAGACGTTTTATCATTTTCCTTCGACTTTAATATTGGAAATTGATCAAATAATTCTTGTATCTGTTTTTCCTTTCCCTCTTTCATAATATATCCTCCAAGCTCTAAATTTTCTCTCACCGTAAGATTTGGAAATACATTTTCATTTTGAGGAACATAGCTTATTCCCAATTTAATTATTTCTTCTGTTGGGAGCCCACTGATATCTGACCCTTCGTAAATAATCTTACCATCTATGTGCTTGGTTAGGCCAAATATTGATTTCATAACCGTTGATTTTCCCGCCCCATTTGGGCCAACTATTGCAACATATTCTCCCTCTTCAACTACTATATTTACTTTTTCTAAAATTTGGAGATCTCCGTACCCTGCAACCAAATTTTTTACGTTCAATAATGTCATTCAGAACCACCTAGATATGCATCTATGACTTTTTCGTTAGTCGAAATTTCCGTTGGTGTTCCTTCTAATATCACTCCGCCATTGTGCATCACAATAATCGGATTGCAATGATTCATCACAACATCCATGTCATGCTCTACTAAAAGAAATGTGTAACCGTCTTTACTTAATTTTTTTATTAGTGTTATAATTTGCTTTTTCAAAGTGGGATTCACCCCCGCCATTGGTTCATCTAGTAGTATCATGGATGGGTCCATCATCATCACTCTAGCCATCTCCAACAATTTTCGCTGACCTCCTGATAGATTCCCCGCATATTCGTTGGCTAGCTTATCCAAATGGAATATGTCCAGAGTTTCCCAAGCTTTCTCTAATAACTCCGCTTCTTGACTTTCTACTTTTCTTCTACCCCCGCCCAATAACACACTCGACAATCGCTGCCCAATTTGATTTTTCGGAGCCAGCATAACATTTTCCATCACCGTCATCTCTTTGAGTTCTCGTGTTATTTGAAACGTTCGGACAAGGCCCACATTTGCAATTTGATATGGCCTTTTCCCCGTTATGTCTTCTCCATCGAATTTAACAGATCCTGTGTCTGGGTTGGTAATTCCTGTTATCAAATCGAATGTTGTAGATTTCCCTGCCCCATTGGGCCCTATTAACCCCGTAATCGACCCCTTTTCAATCGAAAAACTCACATCATTTACTGCAGAAAGTCCTCCAAATTTTTTACCAATTTTCTCCACTTTTAATGGGTATTTTTTCGCAGGTTTCTTTTTTCGACTTTGCCTCTTTTTTGTTTTAGAACTACTCATGCTTCTTTCTCCTCCTTTGTTTTTACAACAGGGCGTCTGGATATGTCAATACTCGCTGCTAGTTCCTTCCTATCTCCCAATAAACCTTCGGGCCTATTTTGTATTATATATATTAAAACCAATCCTAAAAATACCACCCTCAAAGACGATATATTTGCCAAAGAATATGCCACAAATGGCCCCAAATCCAACGATGAAATTGGAACTATTGCTTCTATAATTGAATTTGGAGCTTTATCAAATTTGAATACATGCATGACCACTCGGCGGACAAAATTTGGACCCTCAAAAAGGAGACTAGCAAACACGACACCCCCTATGATGCTACCTGTATTCGATCCGGAACCTCCAATTATCAATGCAATAAAAATATAAAATGTCAATATGGGTTGAAATGTAGTTGGATTTGTGTATCCATAACTACCCTGCCAGAGAATTCCTGCCAACCCCATCAGACCGCACCCTATGGCAAACACTTTAATCTTGTATATGTCCGTATTTTTCCCCAATGCATTCGCAACCATCTCGTCTTCCCGGATAGCTTTTAGAACTCTACCAAATGGGGAATTTCCTATTCGATATATCACTAAATAAAACAGGCCCACAACGAATATCAACACGATTGCATACGTCCACGAAACCACCACTGACGATTGGACTTGAACGATCTCAAAAAGTCCAAAAACATATTCTCCAAATACCGTCTTTCCAAGTCCAAGATTGCTCGGATCTGTATAGTACAAACCTCTGATTGGATTCATCGGCAAATGGATTCCCCTCCCTGCCCCCGTCCCCATTTCCACCCCTGCTATTGAGAACGTTTTAAATGTCAGAGCATTCGCAGTATACCTTATGATTTCTGCAAAACCAATAGTAACAATCGCTAGATAATCTGCTTTTAATTTTAGCGTTGGAATTGATATAAGCAATCCCAACAAACTTGCCATCAAAACCCCTCCAATAATTCCGATTGGGAGTGGCAATCCCAATCCTGGGATTAGCCCATTAGGATCTCCTGTTATTATTGCCATTGTGTACACGCCACTTAGCATGAATCCCGCAACACCAATATTAAATATTCCTGCATATCCCCATTGAAGATTTAACGCAAGCACTACCATCGCGTATACTGCGGATAAAAACATTATCCTTTGTATGGTATTGACAGTACCATTGAAGTCCAATCCCAAAATCATTGCCACTATTATGAACAAAAATGAAATACCTACAAAAGCGCTGACCACTATCCTAAAATCATTTTTCAGGAACATTTCTCTATTAAATTTCATGCTGTTGTAACTCCTTTGAACAACCCTTCTGGTTTATACAATAGAACTAGTACCATCACACTAAACACTGCCACGTTTGCTAAATCTGCAGGTATCCATATCAATGAAATAGTACTTGTAAACCCAATAACCACTCCTCCTGCTATGGCCCCATATACTGATCCAATTCCTCCTATTATGACTGCCGCAAAAATAAGCAATAAGAGTATCCATCCAAACTGAAATGAAATAGTTCCCCTTTCTAGCGTTATAAGAAATCCTGCTGCTCCTGTCAATGCACCCCCAATGATCCACGTAGCCCGAACAACCCTTTCTGTTGGTATACCTGTAATAAGCGCCAAATCTCTATTGTCTGCCATCGCTCTCATGGCCTTTCCAAGTGTACTATATTGCAAGAATACGTGGACGCCAACCATTAGTGCGATTGCAACTAGAACTAATGTTATTTCACCCAAGTCTATTTGTACTGATCCCGTGCCAACTGGAATTGAATAGGATGCCGTAAGACTAGCCGCTGTCAACCCGCGATTTTGTGTTTTAAATATGAATGCCAATCCATAACGCAGGGCAAGAGAAACACCAATACTTGCAATCAACAATGCAATACCATCATTATGATGTCTCATCGGACGAAAAACAAAGCGATCAATGGCCAGTGTTAATAACACTGTACCCATTATTGCAACAATCAAACCAAACAATACCGCCAATGGAGTCGTGGAAACACTTATACCCAATTCGGTTACGTTTATTGGCTTTCCTGCCCCGACTAGTAGTAAATTTTTCATGTCGAATCTACCCACTCCCATTACTGCAAAAACAGCAACCCATCCTGAAAATCCGCCCGCAGTGATCATATCCCCATGGGCAAAATTTGCAAATTTAAGTATGCTATATGTTAAAGACAATCCCACTCCTGCAAGCCCTATCGCCAACCCAATTACCAACCCATCCCATAAATATGTGGCTACAATTTGCGATTCCGTCTCCCCTATTATCAATTGAAAGATAAGGTCCACTAATAGTATGGATATACCCAGAACAACAAGTGTCGTACCCCGATCTTTTTGAACTTTTTCACGCAATATGTTATAATACTTTATCATCCCTATGCTATGTACGCACATAGGCGCGACACATAATAAATCCCTGTAAACATAAAATTGATACAGAAAAGCCTTTCAATGATCCTATCTCATTCTCCTACATCTATGATTGAGACCCTTGACAATCTAGATCCCAAAGGGAAGCTCATAGGAATTCGTGTTGATATCAATAGTCCTCTTATAGATGGTGATTTATCAGACGACACCCGGCTAAGATCGCATCTCGAAACACTTTCTGAACTAGTATCTGCAGGGGCACGAATTGTATTGATGGCACATCAAGGCCGCCCAGGTGAAGATTCATGTATCTCTCTGCAACCTCATGCCCTCCGATTGGCCGACATACTTGACACTCCCGTTCACCATGTTGAAAACACCCATTCGAAAAAAGCTTTAGATAAAATCAAACAGCTCCCCCATGGGGAAATTTTAGTCTTAGAAAACACCCGTTTTTGTCCAGAAGAATATATAGAAATGGAACCAAAGGATGCTGCAACAACAAAATTTGTCTCCGCCCTTGCACCCCATTTCGATGCATATGTCAACGACGCATTTGGATCTGCTCATAGGTCTCACCCATCTCTCGTAGGATTTCCATATCTTTTACCCAGTTATGCTGGAAGGCTACTAGAAAAAGAATTAAAAGTCCTTGGAACAATCCACGAATTACCCAAACCCCGGGTATATTTTTTAGCAGGTAAAAAAACCATTGACTCCCTTGCCGTAGCAGAGTCAGTTCTCAAACATGATATTGCAGACGAAGTCCTCGCAGCTGGTCTTTTTGGAAACTTTCTTCTACATTGTGATGGGGTCAATTTAGGCGCCCCTAGCATGGATATACTACGTACAAATGGTATCTTAGACTATCTTGATCAAGGAAAATCACTCCTTGCTAATTATGGAGATCAAATCAAATTACCAATCGACGTCGCCATTGATTCAAATGGACGTCAAGAAGTACTGGTCTCTGATCTCCCCGCCGAAGGTCCTATATTTGATATAGGTTCTCAAACCATCACCAAATTCAGTTCTTCTCTGGAATCTGCATCAACAACGATTCTAAATGGACCTGCAGGATTGGCAGAAGTCTCTCACTTTTCTCAAGGAACCATTCATGTCTACGATGCAGCTACTCAATCCGACACTAGCATCGTAGGAGGGGGCGACACGATAGCACTTCTCGATCAATTTGGAATTAGGAATTTTTCTCATATAAGTACGGGTGGTGGTGCAGCAATGAGACTATTAAGTGGTGATTCCCTTCCAGCAGTGGCTGCATTGGCTCTTAGAAACTCTTAAATCTCATTCAGAGGATAAAACTAATTTGTGCTTCAGTAACTCAGCAGGCCAGAGTGCTGGTTTTGTAAACCAGATGTCGGGGGTTCGATTCCCTCCTGAAGCTTAATGCAGCAAGACATCAGCGACACGATACGTCAAAGGCTCTCGAACCATCTACCCCGTAGAGAAGTCATTACTGGATTCTCCCAAGAAGAACTAGAACAATTTCTACTTGGACACTTCCGAGCTATACAAAAATGCCTCGTAGAGCGAAAAAAAACCCCCGTTGAGGATAAAATAAGCCAAGGTATCCTAGATAATTTGCCCGCAGAAGAGATAATAAAAAATCTATCTCTCCAGGAAATGGAACATTTCCTTCAAGAAAACCGAGATATTCTAAAATTAATTTTACTGTAGATTCAACTTTTCAGTTCGGCCCTCGTTGATGGATGCAACAACAGTGCCACTGCTAATATTTCAAGTATCAATGGAATGCTATATACATAAAAGAAAGTGTCAATGACTAAGAAATCCGTAGCCGGTCCAAATTCTATTATTTTTAATATTCCTATTGCAGTTAGGATAGGCACTGCATACTGTACTATTTGGCCTTTGGTCAATTTCCTTCTAGCAATTTCCAATTTACAAACTCCAAATACAAAAAAGAGAATGATCGCAGGCAATGGAGCCGTTTCCTCTCCTGCGAGATGACTTTGGGAAGTATATACAAACATGATCAAGAACCCAATTCCTGTAATTATTTGCAAATACATGGCATTCTTTACGGTACATAGTTCATCTATTAATGACATATCTCGACCACTTACGATCCTTTGATATATTAATTATCCGGAATGGACAAATATTGCCGGAAACAAGAGAAAGTCGCATTTTTTAATATACCCCCTCGCTTATACTCCCGTGATACGTGCCACTTCCCCTCCAACTCTTGCAAATATTCGAAATCTCTCTGGAGATTGTCGTGGTTTTATTTATCATTGGATTTATTTTATATTACATTTCCCTCCCCCTCCGAAAAAAACGAAGAAGAGAGAGAGCAGCTGCTAAAGAAAAATATAAAGAAGAACAAAAACTCGAGAGGATAGAGCGCTACAAATTACAGATTGAATCCCGGCAAAACCGAAAAAAAATCCGTAGACAACAGCTCAAATCCCGACTGATTCCTTCATTTCTATCTCTTAAAAAACATAAGAGGAGCTGGGATGAAGATGTCTTTGAAAAAACGAACCCCACACCCGAAAATCTAAAGAATGAATTATATTTTGAAAGGGCAAATCAACATTGTGAATGGTGTGAAGAATGGGTCGATACACCTGAAATTCACCATATAGTACCTAGGTCTGAAGGGGGAAAAAACACCACAGGAAATTTAATCGTTCTTTGTCCAAACTGCCACCGAAAAGCAGACCATGGAGTGCTCAGTAGGTCTAAGTTAGAATATAAATTAAACCGAAAAACCGAAAAATGAAGTACCACTTCTGTGCGGTCTCAATCAGTCTAGTTTGTGATAATATCGCGATTCTTTCAGTTTCTGTTCGCCATCTTCATAAATTTTTTTAGCTCTCTCTATTTGATCTGGCCTTCCATACATCTCAATAATAGAAGCTATTATGTCCCCTGTAACTGTCTGCGATTGTTCCTCATATAAGTCCCAGAATATGTCTGAGTCTTTCACCAATTCTTGCTCCCAGTCTTCTCTGTCCTCAAGATGAATCATTTTTATCCTGTCCAAGTCTAATTCTGTCCCAACCCCTTTCGTGCAAGTAATATAAACCGGTTTTAGTAAAAACCTCCAAGGTTGCTATACTTGCAGCCCATGAAATAGTTCCTGTAATGAACAATGAAATGACAAATGTATCCGAAGTGGCTATAGTCCTCCAGGTTAGGGCTTTCAACAATGATCTAGTTCTGGAGGCTTTTGACAAACCTTCTGTATCTACTCCTAACCGTTTGGGATCTACCTTGATAAACATTAATTCGACCTAAAATGGGACTCATGCCTAAATACTCTATCGTGTTTCTCCTACATGGACTCAAGCTACCATTACTACTCCATTTCACATCATCCCCAAGGATTAATCCGTGGAGTGGAAATGAGTCGCACAGGCGTATGACACGCGCCAAAAAAAACACAAACTGGTCACACACACGCACGACACTGTCACACACACGCATGACGGATATCTATGTTGGGATAATTTTAAGCTGCTCTTCTAAAGGCAATTCTAAGAACTCCTCATGGAACTCCTCAAGGAATTCTTCCAAAGACACGCCAAAACTCTTGGAAAATGCTTCTTCAAACCCTATATCTTCGACATCGTCATATAAACTCAGATACGCATCTTCACCATATTTATGAATCAATAATGCAGTGGCCCACGAACCCAAATCATACCCTACATTTTGCCTTTCCCCATACACTATGTCCTCCATCCTCTCCCCTGGGAGGAGTTCATTTTTAGCCCCAATCTTCCATTTCATTCGCTCTTCTAATGTAAACCATTCATCATACTCTTGATCACCTTCTTCCGGGTATGCACGAGAATATAGTAGTTGTCCCATGTATTCTGCACCGCCTTCCATCCACCAAACCGCCCCATTTCCTAGTATTTCCCTCCTTTCACTCTCATTTTTCGTCATGACATGCGCATGTTGATACACATGAAAATATTCATGAAAAATAGTTATCTCATAGTCTGCGTGAGTCGGATAAGGATTCTTAGATGCCATTGTGATCATCAACAAAGATTCATCAAAATCTTTTTCCCTTTCTATACTTAGACCTGCACCACCATCTTTGACATAGATCACAATATTGTGGTCTCTTTCCATACAATGTCTAAAACCCATATTTTCTCTAAGGTCCATAAAGAGACCATCCACGTTTTCTCTCGTTTCATCCCCCATTGATCTCCGCTCCGTCGCTAAAACACAATAATATTCGTCCAGATTCGCTGCCTCTTTTTCACCAGTTCCTACAATCCACCACTGCAATGGCCCATAATTTCCCCACTCAGATGCTGCTATTTCATGCCCCATTGAAACTCTGTCTATGTGCCACTGTGGGACATCTGAGGATGCAACATATATTGGCTGGACACCTGGTGCATCTACGCCCCATTCCACCACCTTCGTACTAGGACTTAATTCAGATGATGTCGGAAAAACCCTATATTTTCCAATATCAATTTCTTCATTTTCATCCCCTGGCAATTGGCCCGTATCTGCACACCCTGCCATCGAAATTACAATCATCAAACAAAAAAATATTTTTATATAACTTTGATTCACAATCCGCTTAGGGCATATTGTTATATAACCTCACCACGTAGGTGCTGTTGGATTCGGTAAACATCAGAAAACCGTGTAACTGTATCTGTAGACTATGGTCTTATAATATCAACATTCAAAACAAAGAACCGCAACAAAAACATAGGCGGTGTCAATCCGTCTACTCTGATTACTTCTACCCCCTCTAAAATCCCCTCTTAAAATGAAACTATCAAACTAATCGCCATTACCATCATAATTCCATTTTCAATAAGGGTAAGCGATGTCATTGGAACTTTAATTTTCGAACCCATGCATGCACATTCAATTTCTTTTTTAGTAACTATACTTTGTACAACACCAATTGTGCTTATCCCAATAAGTACAATCAACGCTGCTGCAACATTGAGTACAAATATTTGTAAAATTAATGCAATTCCAATTAACATTTCCATGATCGGATATGCTTTTGCATATGCGCTGTTCCTCTTAGCAATCACGTCATATTTTTGAAACGATTTTGAGAATCCATCCCAATCCCACAGTTTGAGAGATGACAAACCTATTAGTACAATCCCCATAAAATAAGTCATAAATTGATTCTGGATCAAACAAAACACCCCTCCAATTATTAAAATACTTACTAGTACTATTGCAGGAAGTTTTTCTCGATAAGCCGGCTTCCCCAATTGATATTTTTCCCCCTCCTTTCCTTTATTTGAATCTTCGGGAATTACCGAGCAACAACTTGGGCCGTCCTGGTTATTATGAGCAGCATCCATTTCCATTCAAATAACTCGCCCCATTCCTCTTAATGCATGCCATTTCGATTATCAATAATGGTCTGTACGGGATTCGAACCCGTGTCGCCAGGTCGAAAACCTAGCAGGATTGGCCGGACTACCCTAACAGACCATGGTTTATTTTTGACATAGGGTATGTTAAAAATTCCTATCCTGTTTATCTCATTTCCCTTTAAATTCAGGGTCTCGTTTACTCATAAATGCCGACATTCCTTCTATTAGATCTTCAGTTCCTATTAGTTGACCTAGACCTTCTCTCTCTACATCAAACCCTTTATTAATATCATTCCTTCCTATTAACATGGCTTGTTTTATCATCCCTTGTGCCAAAGGTGGTCCTTCTGATATTTGCTTTGCCACCTCCTCTGCACGTTCTTGTAACTGCTCATCATCTACAACCTCATTTATGAACCCATACTGATACAATACTTCTGCACGATAGTCCTTTTTACCTGTTAAAATAATTTCTTTTGCTCTTGCTTCTCCCATTATATACATGAGTCTTTGCGTCCCTCCCCATGCCGGAAGAATTCCTAGATTTCTTTCAGGCTGCCCAAACACTGATAGGTCTGAAGCAATACGAAGGTCACAAGCTGCAGCCAATTCCATACCCCCTCCAAAACAGTATCCTCGTATGCCTGCAATTATGGGGAGCCTATGCTGTTCAAATTTCGAAAAAAGATCCTGGCCCTTTTTGGATAATTCTTGCGCTGCACCTTCGTCGCTAAAACCCGATGCAAACGAAACAATATCTGCCCCTGCACAGAATGCCTTTTCACCCACACCCGTGATCAATATTGCCCCACATTTTTCGTCTTGATCAAACAGATCCAAAGCGTGATCTATCTCTCCAATCATCTCTGCTGTAATTGCATTCAATCGATGTGGCCTATTTAATATAATTTTCCCTAATTTACCTTCTTTTTCAATTTCTATGTCTTCAAAGGACACATCTCCTGTCTCTTTTTCGGACACTTCGTAGAAAAACTCGCCCGTTTCTGATAGTTCAGATAACAATTTAGTAGGCTTGTACCTCTCTTCTCCCGTTGAGTCATACACTTCTAACAGAACTTGATGTAGCTTATTGAGTCCAATATCATCAGCCATTTTAGCAGGTCCTTTTTCTATCCCTGTTCCTAGCTTCATAGCTTGATCTATGTCTTTTACCACTGCGACTTCCTTTTCTAACAATTTAGTAATCTCATTAGCCAAACACGCTGTCAATAGAATTTCTATAGTCTCCGAACGCATCTCCACTTTTAAATCTACAACCTTTTTTGAATAATCATAAAACCCCTTCCCAACTTTCCTTCCTATATCTCCATCCTCAATTTTTTCCTCCAACATGGGACATGGTTTATAACTCGAACCGAGTTTTTCATGCAGATACTCCAATACATGCACCGCAACATCAATTCCCACTTGATCAGATAGTTCAAAAGCCCCCATTGGGAGTCCCAACCCATATTTGACGGAACTTTCCACTTCTTGCATTCCCCCCCGTTTTTCATGAACTATCCATGCTGCTTCATTGAGTAAAGGGGTCAAAATTCGATTAACTATAAACCCCGGACTATCTTTGCGTACCTCGACAGGAAATTTACCTATTCTTTTCGCAAATTGTGTAGCAAATTCAAATGTCTCTTTTGCTGTGTGGTCTCCCGAAATTACCTCTACGAGTGGCATTTTTATTGGGGGGTTGAAAAAATGTAGCCCACAGAATCTCTCCGGGCACCCCGTCACCTCGGATAATTCTGTAATTGATAATGAAGATGTATTGGAAAGTACCACTGCATTTTTTGATAGATACTTCCCCACCTCCTCATATACTTCCTTTTTAAGATCCATGCGTTCTGGAATCGCTTCTATGACAACCTCTGCATCTAACACCGCGTCTTCAATTTCAACAACCGTTGTTATCCTTTCTAGTGTTTCTTCCAACTTTTTTTCAGAAATCTGTCCCTTTTCAACCAGTTTATCCAAACTCCATACTATGCCTTCATATCCCTTTTTTACCAACTCTTCGGTAATGTCTCTCATTACTACTGTAAATCCAGCTATAGCAACAACCTCTGCTATACCATGTCCCATATTTCCTGCCCCTAGAACTGCTACTTTAGTGACATCTTCCACTTCCATAATCTGTCTGTAATTCCCCACCTGTTTGAACGTTTCTTCATTGGGACTAATAATTTATTTTTCGAATATTCTTCTCACTAATATGGACAACATCTTTATTCAGTCCAGGTCTATTTCTCTCATGGATTTTTCCTTTTCCACTGAACAAACGTTAATCAAAGATGAAGTTCGACGATTTGCAGAAACAGAAATGGCACCCGTTTCTCAAGAACACGATCGAAACGAAACTTATCCCTACGACGTAATGAAAAAAGCAGCAGATATGGGATTGACAGGATCTCATATTCCTGTTGAATTTGGTGGTTCTTCCCACTCTCCCATTGACTATGCCATCATTGTGGAAGAGTTATCTGCAGTAGACCCTGGAATTGGTTTATGTATCTATTCTGCAGGATTCGGTGCTGACACAATTCTCGCGTTTGGGACTGATGAACAAAAAGAAAAATATCTTCCTTTGATTACTTCTGGAAAATCTGTTATGGGTTCTGCAATTTCTGAATCTGGAGCCGGATCCGATGTGACTTCCATTTCAACTCTTGCAGAAGAAGATGGAGATGATTGGGTACTTAACGGTAGGAAAATGTGGATTACAAATGGTACTGTTGGTGATTTTTTCGTTGTAATGTGTAAGACTGACCCTGATGATACCAACCGTTATTCTGGATTTTCTCAAATCATCGTCGAAAAAGGAACTGCTGGGTTCTCCGCTGAAAAAATAACAGGAAAATTAGGAATTCGAGCGTCTGACACGGCGGAATTGATCTTCGACAATGTTAGAGTGCCTAAAGAAAATTTAGTCGGAACGCGCGGAGCCGGATTTCTCCAATTGATGCAATTCTTCGATGAATCTAGAACGATGGTGTCTGCCCAGGCAGTGGGAATTGCACAGGGGGCATGCGAACAATCACTTGCATATGCAAAAGAACGTAACCAATTTGGCCGACCCATTTCTGATTTCCAAGCCATCCAGCACAAACTTGCTGATATGTATACTCTAACCGAAGCAGCTAGAAATCTAACTTTTAAATCTGCTTGGATAGCTACTCATGAAAAAAATCGCCTAACAGCTCTCGCGTCTATGGCAAAGGAGTATTCTTCAAGAATAGCAGTCCAGGTCACAAGCGAAGCAATCCAAGTCCACGGAGGCGCGGGATATGTGGATGATTTTGGCGTTAGTAAATTATATCGTGATGCAAAGATCACCCAAATCTATGAAGGCACATCGGAAATTCAAAAAAATATAATTGCAAGAGAGCTACTCGGCAAGGGATTTATATAACCATCTTCCATGAAATCGGACCCTCATACTTTTTTAAAACAAGATCTTGTTCTAGCCCAACTTATCGAAAATCACCAGCCCATAGAGCTTCTCCCACACCCCGACCCCTTCGAACGCCTCATAATATCTGTAATTAATCAACAGCTTTCGATCGCATCGGCTAGGGCCATACGAAACAGACTTTTCGAACGATTTGAAATAACACCAACTTCTATATTAAACGCAAATAAAGATGATCTCAAGTCCACTGGACTTTCTGCTCAAAAAGTTGATTACATTTTTAACATAGCATTGGCATTCAAGGAAGGCCTTTCTGCAGAAAAACTACTTTCCATGGCCGACGAAGAAGTAATTGAAACCCTAACTGAAATACGTGGAGTAGGAGTTTGGACTGCCAAAATGTTTTTAATTTTTGTTCTAGCACGAGAAGACATTTTTCCCACAGAAGATCTCGGTATTAGAAAGGCTATGCAGAAACTCTACCCTTCGTTAGACACTCCCTCTAAAATGATTGAAAAAGCAGAGGATTGGCGTCCATATAGAAGCTACGCTAGTCGATATTTATGGACTGCAGTGGACTAGACTATTCTCTCATTTTATTCGAATCTGATAGTGTTGTAATATGTCCCTCCCCAAAATAATTTGGTAATCCATATGGCTTCTGTCCTCAATACTTGCAGTAATCGTATGCTGTGTACCTCTTATCCCCACTACTATATCGACTAGTGGCCTAGCGCGCCCTTCTCTCTCATTCCCCGTTCTCACTAAGGTTGTATCTCGTATTGGACCTGCCCCAATCCTGGCAGCGAGTTTCATGTCAATGCTAGTTCTCGCAGCCCCCGTATCTGCTTTCGCCTCGACATTCTCATATCCTCTCGTTCCCCTTACCACAACTTCTGTGATGAAATCAACAATATTTATATTTCCATCATACTCAAATCCCTGCTTACTTGGAAGTGAACTTGGATCTGAATCGTCGAATTTAGATGACAACTTCTCAACCATCTCACTTTCTACAGTTCCACCGGCTCTCGTTATCGCCAATTCCGCAATATATGGCGCTGCACATATGCCTGTTGCCCTATACAATCCTCTAAACCCTGCAGTTGGATTCACCTCTAGTACTTTCCAACCATCTTCCCCTTCTACAATATCTACCCCTGCATAGTCCAATCCAAGTATTTTTGCAGCATTCAAAGATATGTCTTCGAGTTCTTTTGTAAGAATTTCCTCAGCATTTTCTATTTCCCCACCAAGTGAAACATTAGTCCTCCAATCCCCTTTTGGAGCATATCTATTCATCGCTCCTATGACCTTTCCGCCTACAACATATACTCTAAGATCACTATTCCTTTCTTGTCCTTGATTGATGAATTCTTGTAGAAAAGCTTCTCTTTGACCCACCTGGGGATTGATTCTATTCCCTTTCTCTATTTTCCAGGTTCCACCCCCATTCGTGCCAATGGTAGTTTTATACACTGCAGTTTGTCCAAATCTATCTTTTTCTCTATTCAATCGGTTATAGTCTAGAGCCAGCAACGCATCTGGAACTGGAATTCCCCCTTTAGCTAATAACGTTGCAGATGTAAATTTATGAATTGCAGTAATACATGCTTCCGGGGGATTCAATATAGGTTTGACATCGGAAAACATACTAGCCAGACCGAACCCTTCTGCTGGCTGCTCCATTTTAGTGAGAAGTAATCTATTTGCTACAATGTCCACATCTGGTTTTATTTTCACCTCACCATCTTCAATCAGGACTTCCACATTTTCTCTCCGAATCCATGTAGAATCATGACCAAGGGCATCTATGGAATTTAGAATGGCCTTTGTTTCTCTAGAAACATGTAGACTTAGGACCCCTACATTTATTTTTTTGGAACTTTTCGACATTACCTATTGATTCTATTTCTAGCTTTAAAATCTTCTGAGTTCAGATTTTTATCTTTTCCCGTAAGCATTTTACACACCTGCCCACTCTCTACAATATAGGAATGAAGAAAGCGAAGCCATTTGTCATTCCACCAGATGGAAAAGTTCTCCCTGGGGAGACTATGGATATCCGTTATACTGTAAGTGAGAATTATCTTGGAGATCCAGTCCGAATACCTGTGACTATCATAAACGGTAAAAACCCAGGACCCTGTGCATTTATTTCCGCTGCGTCTCACGGAGATGAACTTAATGGAATCGAAATTATCAGAAAAGTAGCCCACGAATGGGACCCTAACGATCTCTATGGGACTATCATTTGTTTACCCGTGTTAAATGTTCCTGCCTTTTTAGCCCAACAACGGTACATCCCAACTTCCAGTGAAGACCTCAATAGGTCTTTCCCAGGCATTAGAACTGGAAAAAGTATCAAGAGAATGGCATATTCTATCTTCAAAACCTTCATAAAACCCTGTGATTTTGGGATTGATTTTCATACTTCTACACGAGGAAGGAGCAATATGCTCCATGTACTTGCGGACCTTTCCGATGAAAATGTAGCTCAACTTGCTCATTCTTTCGGGTCAAATATAATCATCGATGGAACTGGACCCTCTGGAACATTACGTAGAGCAGCTTCTGAAGCAGGGGTCCCTTCCATAACTGTGGAATTAGGTGAGGCCCATAGGTTTCAACACGATCTAATAGAGAAAGCCATTCTTGGACTTAAAAGTGTCTTCTCCGCTTATTCTGTCCGCCCCACCAACTCCGTAAATTGGCCCGGGTGGAGGGCAGTCATCAGTTCCAAAGAGGATACCTGGCTCCGTTCTAGTGCTGGTGGGATCGTAAGTCTAAATTGCAATCCCGGGGATATAGTCGAAGAAGGAAGTGTAATATGCACCATTACAAATCCTTTTAAAAAGGACATTGAAGACGTAGTTTCTCCCTTCACAGGACTCATCGTTGGACTATTACAAAACCCCATTGTACGGCCTGGAGATCCTATTTGCCATCTAGTCACTCTCGGCGAAAAAACAATATCTGAATATTATGCTTCCAAACACGATGATAACTAGATTTAATATATTTTTCATTCAAAATATGTCTACAAATTATCGTCATTCAGTCCTATCGTAAACGCAGTCATTCCAGAAACTTTATGCGTTCTTCTGAGCGATATATTTCCATACCGTAGCTCTCTAAGATACGGAAGACATGTATCTTTAAGAATTTCAATTTAATAACCACATCAATTACATTGTCAAAACATGCAATCTACAAAAGATCTACTTAATAACTATGATTTCGGATCGACATATCGGGTAGATCGATGGTGGTCTCAACCAATGGGGGTCTTCATTGGATTATCTCTTTTTGTCATTTATGGAACCGCTCGATTACTTTACCCCATATTCAACCCTAGCGCTCCTGGAATTGAATATGGATCTTTACTTTCACCTTTTTTCTCCCCTCTTCTCTTCTCTGTTTCTCCTGAAAGTCACCATGCCTTATTTGGGATGTTCCCAACCTTTTGGCCGGAACTCTTGCGATCTCCAGCCATCTTAATACTGTGGGCCCCTCTCGGATTGAGACTCACTTGTTATTACTATCGAAAAGCATACTACAGAGCTTTCTTAAGCGACCCTCCTGCATGTGCAGTCTCAGAGGGTAGGAGATACAAGTACGCAGGGGAGACCAGAGTATTTTTGTTTCAAAATTTACATAGATATTTCGTTTATCTAGGTATAATATTTATTTGCGTTCTCACTTTTGATGCAATTCGTGCCCTCTTTTGGCATGCTCCCCCTGGAGCTCCGTTCTGGACAGGTGATGTCGAGTTACACGTCGGAACTTTGATACTTGGGCTCAATGCATTGCTCCTATCCGGCTATACATTTGGATGTCATAGCCTTCGCTACCTAGTTGGTGGAAATTCGAGATGCTTCTCTTGCGTCTCTAACCCTGAGAATAAAGGAAAAGATCCCACAATTTCAAAACGTTATACTCTCTGGAGATTCGCTTCCTCACTCAATGTCAATCACTCCACTTGGGCATGGTTTAGTCTCTTCATGGTGGCCTTCACCGATTTTTATGTTTGGATGGTCTCCATTGGAGTCTGGCCTGATATAATCCTCTTAAAATTATAATTAATTCAACTCATGACACTACAAATCTACGAACACGATGTAATTATAGTGGGTGCAGGTGGAGCTGGACTTTCCGCTGCAATTTCTGCAGCAGAACAAGGTGCAGACGTCGGAGTAGTTTGTAAGTCTCTTCTAGGGAAGGCACACACAGTTATGGCAGAAGGGGGGATAGCGGCTTCATTGGGAAATATGGCCCCAGACGACGATTGGAGATCTCACTTCCTCGACACAATGAAAGGGGGTTGGGGATTAAATGATCCAAAAATGGCGGAAATTCACGCCCTCGAATCTCCAGAACGCGTCTTAGACCTAGAACGATGGGGTGCTGTTTTTGACCGAACCACCGATGGAAAAATCAGCCAGCGCAATTTCGGTGGACATAGATATACTCGTTTGGCTCACGTAGGGGACCGAACTGGACTTGAACTAATTCGAACCTTGCAAGACAAAGCAGTTTCATTGGGAATTCAGGTCTATATGGAATATACCATAACTGAACTCCTAAAAGATTCTACTGGTAAGAAACTGGCAGGGGCATTTGGATATTGGAGAGTAACTGGACTCCCTGTTTTATTCCGCGCAAAGAAAATTATTTTGGCCACCGGTGGATCAGGAATGGCCTATCATGTAAATTCTAGTTCTTGGGAATACACTGGAGACGGCCCTGCCATGGCACTTAGAGTGGGGGCAGAGTTAGTGGATATGGCGTTTGTTCAGTTCCATCCCACGGGCATGGTATGGCCCCTAAGTGTGAAAGGTACCCTCGTCACCGAAGGTGTTCGCGGGGAAGGAGGTGTGTTAAAAAATTCAGATGGCGAACGATTCATGTTCAATTATATACCCGATGCATATGTGGGTTCTATAGCCGATACGGAGGAAGAAGCAAATAGATGGGCAGATGGAGATTCTTCCGCTAGGCCCCCTCCTGAATTACTCACTAGAGATGTAGTTGCCAGAGCGATCCTCAATGAGGCATCCGAAGGAAGGGGAAGTGAGCACGGGGGTGCGTATCTCGATATAGCTAGCCAACGCCCCACTGAATTCATTCTACAAAAATTACCTGCAATGTATCATCAATTTAAGGAGCTTGCTGGTATCGATATAACAAAAGAACCTATGGAAGTTGCCCCCACTTGCCATTACATGATGGGTGGAATCCGTGTCGATCCCGAAACTCAAGAAACATGCGTCCCCGGCCTATATGCGTCAGGAGAAGCGGCGGGCGGATTGCATGGGGCAAATCGACTCGGTGGAAATTCTTTGAGTGACTTATTGGTGTTTGGGAATAGGGCCGGAATCCACGCAGGACAATCTGCACAAAAGATGAAAAATTTCCCAAAAATACCCGAAGAAAATATAGAATCAGCCATTGATCACCTGAGTTTCCCATTCAAAAACAAATCCTCAGGCGAACACCCATTCCGTCTCCGGGACGAACTCCAAACTATAATGGAAGAATACGTTGGAATAAAACGAGATGAAGAAGGGCTAGAAAAAGGAATAGAAGAATTACAACAACTCCGATCTAGGACATCTAATTTATTCGCAACAGGGTCGCAATCATACAACGCAGGATGGCAAACTTGTTTTGATCTAATCAATTTAATTGATGTTAGTCTAGCAATAGCGCACTCGGCGCTAGAACGTAAAGAAAGTCGGGGCGCACATACTCGAATAGATTTCCCAACCCCTAGTGACCCTCTCGGAAAAGTTAAGTTCATAGTATCTCTCTCCTCTGGAAAGTTTAACATCTCTAGTGTTTCCATACCCACTCCTAGAAAAGAATTATTAGCAATGATAAAAAAAGACCAAACAAAACAAAAATCAAGTGGTAAGAAATGAGCGCAGAAATCAATACATCAAGTCCTCTCAGTTCCATCCCTCAGACCTACCCTCTCAGCTACACTTTCAAAATTTTCAAGGGGAATGATAAAACCGGTGAGTTCGTTGATTATGAAGTTTCTGTTGATGAAGGAATGGTGGTTTTAGATGCTATCCTTTCTATACAAGAAAATCAAGACACAGAACTCGCGGTCCGATGGAATTGCAAATCCGGCCGATGTGGGTCTTGTGGAATGGAAGTCAATGGGATGCCAAAGTTAGCTTGCATGACACGTTTATCTGATTTCGATCCTAAAATTCCAATCACCGTGACTCCTATGAAGACATTTCCCATTCTCAAAGATTTGGTATCTGATGTCTCCTGGAACTATGAAGTAAACAAAACAATACAGCCATTCTCCCCAGACGAGGACTCTGATTTCATCTATCAACAAGAAGACATAGAACGTTCCAGAGAATTCCGAAAATGTATTGAATGTTTCCTTTGTCAAGATGTCTGTCACGTTCTACGGGAACATGATAAAAAAGATAGCTTTGGCGGGCCCCGATTTTTCGTCCGGTCTGCTGCACTCCATTTCCATCCCGAAGATACTGCCGACAGGAGCGAGTGGTTAAAAGAAGGCCAAGGTGGAATCGGCCATTGCAATATCACCCGTTGTTGTACCGACGTTTGCCCTGAACACATCAGCATCACTGATAACGCAATCATTCCCCAAAAAGAATACGTTGTAGATAATTATTATAGCATCCTTGGATGGATCAAAAAACAGTTCAATAAATAGAATCTTTTTTCATTACTTCCAAAACCCTAAGTCCTCTCGCGTACAGGTTCAGTTTAGAATGTTATCTGATATGCTTACATCTTCTCTTGAAACATTCATTTTGATTTTTGTCACTGTCAATCCTCTAGGTCTTATCCCCGTTTTCGCAAGCGTAGCTTCTGGACTTGGAATGTCCAAGAAAGACCTCCGGTCTATCTGCATTCGAGCCACTTTGATATCTCTGATCACACTTATTATTTTTTGGATGTTTGGGGCAATTATCTTAAGTGCATTTGGAATTGGAATGAACTCTTTTCGAATTATAGGTGGACTATTTTTGATAGCAATTGCATACAAGATGATATTTGGAAAAATGCAGGAACAGAGGGAACAAAATCTAGATGCAGCTATCAACGACGAATTTCTCTCTTCCATAGCCACTTTCCCCATTGCAATTCCTATGATTGCAGGTCCTGCAACTATCACTCTGACTATATTTCTAGCAGACAAGGCAAGCGCCACTCCACAGTCACAATTAATCGCATTTATCCCAATAGTCGCAGTGATTTTACTTGCTGCACTTTCAATGTGGATCGCAAGCGAATTGACCTCTAAAATAAGTCCAAATATCCTTATTATCCACCAAAAAATATTTGGGCTACTACTCGGCGCCATCGCGATAGAATTCGTCATAGAGGGATTGAAAGCAACATTTCCAATCCTTGTGTGACTCTCCACCCATTTCTTTTTCAAAACTTGTCACTTTATAACGATTAAATTCTTACTATTACTATGGATCTTGGAATTCATGGGAACACAGCACTCGTCACTGCTAGCTCAAGTGGAATGGGACTAGGGTGCGCACGTTCCCTTTCACTAGAAGGTGCAAATGTAGTTATCTGTGGTAGAGATTCTAACCGCCTAACCCGCGCAAAAGAATCCCTCGAAGTTGAAGCAAAAGGAGATATACTGGCAATCCAGACGGATTTAACTAAACCCGAGGATGTCCAAAATTTACTTGATCAAATTACCAAAAAATTTGGACAACTCGACCATATTGTCACTTCTGCAGGACAACCCGTAGATGGGTCATTTAATAACCTCAGTGTAGATAACTGGTACGACGCATATGACACTTTCACGATGAATGTCGTAAGGATACTGCACGCCGCTCACCCCCTATTATCCAATAGCGATGTGGGTTCTGTCGTTTTAATCACTGCAACCGCTGTAAAAGAAACCAATCCAAATATGACTATGTCTAGTTCGGTTAGAAAATCCCTCATCGGCCTTATGAAAGTTCTTTCCTTTGAGTGGGCACCTATACGGGTAAATGCAATTTTACCTGGGTCTCATGATACACCTTTGATGATCCGGCATGCACAAGATACAGTTGACTCTGGAAAATATACTTCTCTCTCAGAAGCTCTTATAGGCTGGGCAGATAATCCCTTAAACCGAATGGGAACGCCCGAAGAAATAGGAGATGTGGCTGCCTTTTTATCTAGTCCTCGGGCCGGATATGTTACTGGAGCGGCAATTCCTGTTGATGGCGGTCGAATGCGCTGCGCCTAATCGAAACTCTCAATTTTTTGACAACCATTCCTTCCTATATGTCCACCAAAGTCAGATATCTCCTCCAGGGTTCTACCCCTATAGTTACTATTGAGTCAAATATCATCCCCCAACGAGATCAATGGGTCCGAATCCACGGAGATCTGTATCAGGTATATCATATTTTCTACGATCTAGATGCTGAATCAAAACCACTCACAAATGTGTTTGTTTGGCAACCGGACAAACCCGATGCAGATTATCACTTACATAAAATGCTAACTCAAACTCTGAATTCACAACGAGAAGCAGTAATGGGGTATGATTTTACTGAAAAAACCGACGAGAAACACATTGAAATTAGGACATTTGGACCTTAACTAATCGCATACTTCTAAAAGCGATTATGGCAAGAGTTTACTTTTAGTGAGTCAGAATTCATTTGAAATATATTATGAGAATAGAAGGATCTTGGCCCGCAATTGTTACTCCCTATGATGACAATGGTGCCGTAAACCTCGGCGCGTTCAATCAGTTAATTGATTTCCACATTAAACATGGCTCTAGCGGATTATTAGTAATGGGATCTACTGGAGAATCAACCCAACTTTCCCTTCCCGAACGGAGGGATATCATTTCACATGTGGCCGATTATTCTCGGGGGAAAATACCTATTCTTTTTGGATGTACTTGTTCCACACTTTCCGATACAATTTCTCTTGCAACTCACGCTGAAGGTGCAGGTGCATTCGGGATCGTTTTAATTGTACCACCCTATATAAAACCACCTCAAGAAGCCGTTTTTGATTTTTTCAAACAAGTCGCAGAAAGTGTAAAATTACCAATTGCAATCTATAATAACCCAACTAGAGTCGGTGTAAATATTTCTCCCGAACTCATGGTCAATCTATCAAAGATAGAAAATATAATCGCAGACAAAGAAGCAATTCCAGATGTTTCCCAACTCCAAGAAATACAAAATAACACTGCAAACGATTTCTCAATTCTGTGTTGTGACTATCCTGGGTATTCTCTCATCCTGCCCACACTCGCTCTCGGAGGTGCAGGGACTGCAAATGTAGCTGGAAATATAATCCCCGAAGAGATGGAACAACTAT
Source organism: Candidatus Hikarchaeum yamanae (assembly GCF_009889665.1). Taxonomy (NCBI): domain Archaea; kingdom Methanobacteriati; phylum Methanobacteriota; class Candidatus Hikarchaeia; order Candidatus Hikarchaeales; family Candidatus Hikarchaeaceae; genus Candidatus Hikarchaeum; species Candidatus Hikarchaeum yamanae. The sequence goes on from NZ_WTZR01000002.1 coordinate 60,959, forward strand.
CTCGACCGTGGGTTAGTCAAGACGATGCCATCCAAGCCAAAGAATTATATTTCGAACTTTTACCTATCTTAAAATTATTATACAGTGTCAGCAATCCCGTCCCAGTCAAGGCCGCTGTAAATCTTTTGGGATTCGAAGTTGGAAACCCAAGGCCTCCCCTTCCCACATTTTCTGGTGCTAAATTAACTGAGTTAACCAATTTACTCAAAAATACCGGTTATTTGGATAAATATTCTCAATAACTCCCACTCACACTGCAACTTTTACAAAAATTTCGCCGATTAAAAACAAATCATATAAATATGTAGAATGCAGAATAACTTTAAGGTAAAATATGTCTAACAATTATATTCACCCCGAAACTTTGGGCCTCCACGGGGGTTCATATCGATCCGATTCTTCGACCAACTCTGTCGCAGTTCCCATCTACCAAACAACTGCATATGAGTTCAACGACACAGAACATGCTGCGAATTTATTCGCACTAACTGAACCTGGAAACATATATACTAGGATTATGAATCCAACTAACGCAGTTCTTGAGGAACGCGTTGCTGCCCTTGAAGGTGGTGTCGCAGCTTTAGCTGTTGCTTCTGGACAAGCGGCAACAACACTTTCCATCCTCAATGTGGCACAAGCTGGGGATAATATAGTTTCTTCCACAGATCTCTATGGTGGTACCTGGAATCTATTTAATAATAGTCTTAGAAATATAGGCATTGATGTGAGATTCGCAGACCCCGCAGACCCTGAAAATTTCCGTGAACTCACCGATGAGAAAACAAGAGCATATTATGCAGAAGCATTACCAAATCCAAAACTAACTCCATTTCCCATAGAGGAAGTTGCCAATATAGGCCGTGAATTCAACATACCTTTGATCGTTGATAATACTTCTTCTCCTATAACTTGCAGGCCATTGGACCACGGTGCAGCAGTTGTAGTGCATTCCTTGACTAAGTGGATAGGTGGTCATGGAAACTCAATTGGTGGAATTGTAGTAGATGGTGGAAACTTCGATTGGGGAAAAGTCCCTGAAAGGCAGCCTCTATTCAACACTCCATCTGGTAGTTACCATGGAGCTGTTTTTTCCGCATTCGGCGAAGTTGCTTATATCAGTAGAGCTAGGGTGGTCGGACTCAGGGATTTTGGATCTGCATTATCTCCTTTCAATGCTTATAATTTTATTCAAGGATTGGAAACACTCCCCCTACGATTACGTGCTCATTTCTCCAACGCGGAGAAAGTTGCAGATTTCTTGAACAACCATCCTAAAATTACTACTGTAACTTATCCAACTTTACATGAAGATAAAGAAGTAATCCAACGAGCTAAAAAATATTTAACACAGGGCTTCGGATCTCTAATAGGATTCGAATTAGAAGGTGGAAAAGAAGCGGGTCAAAAATTTATAGATGCACTCGACCTCTTCTATCTCGTTGCCAATATCGGTGATGCAAGAAGTCTTGCTATTCACCCTGCCACAACAACCCACCAACAGTTGTCTGACGAAGATCAATTACGCGCAGGTGTAACTCCTGGATATATCCGACTTTCAATTGGAATAGAACACATAGACGACATCCTCGCCGATCTAGAACAAGCCTTAGAACAAATCTAACCCATCTACGCAAATTTTCCTCTTCGTTTAAACAAAACCACATTCGATACAATTATATTTAAGAGGATAAAATGAGCAGGACGGTGAAGTCAGATCCCAGCAGACGATTACACGATGAGAGTCCTGAAGAATTTCTTAGGATGATATTTACAAATATCAAAAAAAACAATTCTGGATCACTAGATGAATCTCACATCGAAACAATCGCAAATCAATTAGCTTCATATTCTGGGATTAATTTGTATAGGACCATGAATGAATATCCAGAATGTGTTGAGAAACATATTGGAAACCCAATTACATTCAGTCCAGAACGCATTGCAGAATTAGACCAAGGCGCCTGCCTACTTAACTGGGCAGAATAATACCTTTCTCACCAAAACTCTAAAATCAGCAATCTCCCCTTTCATCCGGTATTGCCATTTCCCATGGACTTGCCGGGATTTGAACCCGGGGCCTCTCGCATGCGAAGCGAGCATTCTGCGACTGAACTACAAGCCCTATTCAGGGTACAATAAGTGGTGGTATATGAGAGTTACGAGTACCTAACTATGATTCCACAAATTAGACAAAAACACGATATTCTATTAGCCTCCTGTAAGGACTATTTCAATACTGACATCTTTTGGAACTTGAATTCGCATCAATTGACGTAATGCACGCTCGTCTGCATCAAGATCTATTAACCTTTTGTGCACTCGCATCTCCCAATGCTCCCATGTTGCAGTCCCCTCCCCATCCGGCGATTTCCTGCAAGGAACTTCCAGCTTTCTAGTAGGAAGCGGTATGGGGCCGCTCAAATTTACTCCAGTTTTCTCAGCAATAGAACAAACATCAGAACAAATCGCGTCGAGATCGGTAGGGCTAGTTCCTGCTAAACGTATGCGCGCCTGTTGCATCTATGCCTCTTCGATTTCGACGACTTTCCCAGCTGCAATTGTTGATCCCATGTCGCGTATTGCAAAGGCACCCAATTCTGGTATGTCACTTGCCACTTCGATTACGACTGGCTTCTGTGGTCGCACCCAAACAAGAGCTGCATCCCCTGCTTTGATGAAATCAAGGGATTTTCCTTGTGTATCTGTGATCTCCTCAAACGTACATGCCACCTGCGATGTGTGTGCATGGAAAACGGGGGTATACCCCACTGTTATGACACTAGGGTGCTGCATAACTATGATTTGAGCTTTGAATCTTTTTGCAACCTTTGGAGGATTGTCCGCAGGGCCAAGAACGTCTCCGCGACGCACATCTTCCTTACCGACACCCCTTACATTAAACCCAACATTGTCTCCTGCCTTTGCTTCTGGAACTTCTTGGTGGTGCATTTCTATAGATTTCAATTCACCAGCTGCCCCTGAAGGCTGAAACACAACTTTCATTCCTGGTTTCATGGTCCCTGTTTCAACACGTCCCACTGGAACTGTACCAATTCCAGAGATTGTATATACATCTTGTATGGGGAGCCTCAATGGCGCATCAGTTGCGTCTTTTGGAACTGGAAGGTCATTGATTGCATCAAGAATAGTGACACCATCGTACCATGAAGTATTACTAGAACTCTCTTTGATATTGTCTCCTTCAAAAGCGGAAAGAGGGATGAAAAGATTATCTTTGTACCCAACCGATCCAAGTAGTTTTTGTACTTCTTCTTTAACCGCATTAAATTTGCCCTCATCGTAATTCTCTTTGTCCATTTTGTTTATGACTACAATGAGTTCTGCAATACCAAGTGTCCGGGCTAAGAAGACATGCTCTTGAGTCTGAGGTGCAATCCCGTCATCAACAGCTACAACAAGAATTGCACTGTCAGCTTGACTTGCCCCTGTGATCATATTTTTAACAAAATCACGGTGACCTGGACAATCTACAATTGTGAAATAATGATTATCCGTATGGAAATCTTGATGGGCAATATCAATTGTCACACCCCGTTCCCGTTCCTCTTTTAGATTGTCCATGACATATGCGAATTCAAATCCGCCTTTTCCTAATTCTTCTGCTTCTTTCTTATACTGATCAATCACGTGTTGTTCTACAGCCCCTGTTTCATAGAGGAGTCTCCCCACGAGAGTGCTCTTCCCGTGGTCCACATGACCTATCACAGCCAAATTTTGATGTGGTTTGTCACTCATGGTAACTTCTGAGGTCGATTGACAGAGTGCGGCTAAAACGATTTCGATACTGTTTACAGCTAAAATCGTCCACGTACTACGTTTTTCGTGTTAGACATAGTCACACTATTAGGCGCTGAAGATCCAAGAATATCGCAGAGGCAGTCGGACTACCACCCGCACCCGCACCCGCGAGGTTTAGAACTCCTCCATGTTCTGTAGTAATTTGAACTATATTTTGAGTACCTTCAACAGCCAAGTCTCCTGCTTTTGGAACTAGCATGGGAGCTACATTCACCCCTTCTCTCGTGGCTTCTCCTATCAATCGTATTGTCAAGCCAGACTTGTCTGCCAGATTAAGAGCGTGATTGGATATATGTTGAATTCCCTCCACATTCGCGTCTGACAAACAGAAACCCCCTTCTGATAAAACATTGGATAATATCACACATTTAAGTGCAGTATCAATCCCGCCCACATCAAATGTAGGATCCGCTTCTGCAACACCCAGATCCTGCGCTTCTGATAAAACATGACTGTAACTCAGATTTTTCGCAGCCATTCGAGTAAGAATGAAGTTAGAGGTACCATTTAGAATCCCTCTCACCGAAGTGATGTTCTTAGAATCTACATCCTCAATTGTAGAGAGTATCGGTATCGAGCCACCCACAGTAGCTTCGAAGCGCAGAGCGCCTTTACTTCCATCAGCAATAGACTGGAGCTCCTCAAATCTCTCCGCAACAGGACCCTTATTTGCCAAAACAACATGCCGATCCGCTTCCAACGCCGCTTTAATATTCGAAAACGCCGGTTCTGCGGACTCAAGGGTAGTTGGAGTCGCTTCGATCAGAACCTCATAATCTGAATCAAATATATCTTCTAAAGAAGCATCTCCCAATGGCATTTGATTCGATTTTCGCTCTAATGCATCGTCGACTTTGATCCCTTTTGGATTCACAATGGCATTCTTAGAATCTGCCAGTGCAACCACCGTATGGCCGTATTCTTTTGATAGTTGAGCCACTGCCTTCCCCACACTTCCAACACCCAAGATGGCGAGTTTCATTGAGAAACCTCGTGATCAGTGGTTGTCATGAAATGAAGATCATATTTCGATACAATTGATTTCACAGAATCAACCGCTTGTAGCTGATCCCCATCTTTAATCGCCAGACGAAGAATAGAACTAGCGTCTGCCGGAGATTCAATAGAACGATTCACCGAAGATTCAATAACTGCAACAGAACCAGATTCATCAATGGCCGCGATCACACTGGACAAATCATTAGCAATTGCATCCCCGATCAAGAGAACAACCAGTTCTCCTCGATATAGCTCTTCTCCCGATTGCGTAACCTGGATATCTAGATCTGAATATGAGGACAATATAGCTTCAAACTGTTCCTGAGAACATTCAAGATCTATTTCCACAGGAATCTTCCCTCGAGGAGTAATATCGCCACGCTCATGGAATATTGATAATAGATTTCCCCCACTTGATGATATTGGCTCCAACACACGAAGGAGCTCCCCCGGACGATCTGCCAATTCAAGTCGGACCACATAAGCCCTAGGGCCATTTTGAAGTTTATTACCCATTAGTCACTTGAATAAAACTCGGTTGGATTAAATACTTGACTAATTCGTAATTGCTATGCAAAATAGAGTATATGCATCTCGTTTACAATTCTTGTTAGAAATAATTGACTCCTGCAGGAAGTTCAACTTTGAGCCCCTTTCTTTTACGTATGCTAAGGATTGTCTCAGTTTGCAGGTTATCGGCTAACGGTTCAAATCCGGCATTCTCAGTGTTCCACGCCGCACGCCCCTCTGTAGCAGATCGAATATCTGAAGAGAACCCTAACATTTCAAAAACCGGAGCGACACCCTCTACAATCATACGATTACCTTCTTGGTACATATCGTCAATTCTCCCCCTGCGTCCCTGAATCTCTCCCGATGCAGGCCCCATATGCTCTGAGGGGACATCTATACGAACATTTTGTACCGGTTCAAGCAATCGAGCATGAGATGCTATGAGGGCCTTTTGCAGGGCATCTCGAACAGCAGGTATCACTTGGGCAGGACCTCTGTGTATTGCATCTTCATGAAGTTTGACATCTAGTAAGCGTATCAATGCACCTTGTACCGGTTCACGAGCCAAAGACCCTTCAACAAGGGCCTCTTCAAATCCTTCCAATACTAATTCCATTGTTTCATTCAGATATTGGATACCCTTCGTTTGGTCAATAATAATGTTGGGACCGATGATTGTTTTAACATTTTGTGCCGAAGCCTTGTCCATACCCAATTCCATGAGAAGTTCTCTCCGCTCTAATTCTGGAGAGTCCATCGTTATTTCATTTTGTTTTATTTTATCAGTAATTACATCTGATAGCAATTCGACAGTTATGTAGAATTTATTATGGCGATTTGGAGATACTCCTTCAACCTCTCTTGAGAGTTTCCTGGGAGATTCGCGATACACAACAATTGGTTGTCCTGTATTGACTTTCACACCATGATTTCGCGCGATTCTATCCGTGATCACTTCTAAATGAAGTTCTCCTTGCCCTGAAATTAAATGTTCTCCAGTAGCTTCGTTTATCGTCACTTTTAAAGTAGGATCTTCTTTGGAAACTTGTTGCAACACCCGGATCAATTTAGGAAGATCATCCATGGAATTTGCCTCTATCGACTGAGTAATAACTGGTTCTGAAATATGATCAATAGATTCGAAAGCTAACATCTCTAACGCAGAAACCGTTGACCCTGCAATTGCATCTTTCAAACCCGTAACTGCAGCTATATTTCCTGCAGGAACTACCGAAACCTCTTCTCGATCCCCGCCCATAAATATACCTACAGATTGAACTCTATTGGCTCCCGCAGTCCCTGAAACGTAGAGCTCCTGCCCGCGCTCAATGGTCCCTGAGAAAAGGCGACCAGTAGCAATTTCACCTGCATGGGGGTCAATACTAATATCCGTGACCATGAGAACTACATCCCCCTCGCGATCTACACCTTTCATCTGAATGGCTGCAATGCTGTCCTCTTCCCCTCTCCAGATCCTAGGTATCCGACTAGGTTGTGCGTCCAGAGGACTTGGGAAGTGTTGCGCAACCATGTTGAGCACAACGTCCGATAGAGGTGATTTATCTTTTAATATAGACAAATCCCCGCTCTTATTGGCTTCAATTATATCTGCGAATTTTATTCCTGTTTCCTGCATCGAAGGCAACGAAACTGCCCAATTATACAGTGCGGACCCAAACGCAACAGTTCCATCTTCAACCGAAACCCTCCACCCTTCATTAGCATATTTTTCTGGAGCTATCCCACGTATGATCTCATTTACTGAGTTGATCACCACCCCGAGACGCTCTTGCATCTCTTGAGGACCTTCTCGAAGTTCGTTTATCAGACGATCAACTTTATTCACAAATAGGGCTGGTTTTACCCCTTCTCTCAGGGCTTGCCTAAGAACCGTTTCAGTCTGAGGCATTGCACCCTCAACTGCGTCGACGACAACAAGTGCCCCATCAACAGCTCTCATCGCCCGTGTAACATCTCCTCCAAAATCAACATGTCCTGGAGTGTCAATTAGATTTATTAAGTAGTCAGTGCCTTTGTAATTATGCGTCATGGAAACATTTGCAGCATTTATTGTTATCCCCCGTTCTTGCTCATCTTCGTGAGTATCCATTGCTAGTTGTTTCCCAGCGAGATCTTTAGAGATCATCCCTGCCCCTGCTAGAAGGTTATCCGACAGAGTAGTTTTTCCATGGTCAATATGTGCCGCTATTGCCATATTCCGAATCTGCTCGGGCTTGTCCATTAATTTCTCGCATTGTTCAACAATTTTTTTACGTCTTCCCATTGGTTGTTTATTGAAATCGGAGGATTCAAAAGGGTACTGTTTTGAAATGGGAAAACCAAACTTGCACTTCCGCCAACTTTTATCTCTACTTTAAATATTGATTCCTCAAGAATTTGTATGTATCCTCACTCGGCTTTTCTGCATGTTCTTGTATCTCTGGGTGGTTCGCAATTTTATATGGATTCCCTTCATATGCAACCGCTCCTCCTCCTAAACTTGCGAGCATTTGAAGGTGGGCTGCTCTTTCTAATATGAACAATCTACTCACTGCCTCTGCAACTGTTCGCCCCACTGTTACCACTCCATGTCCTCGTATAAGTAAACACGATGCATCTCCAAGACTTTCTGCCACGGCTTCCCCTCGTGCAATCTCAACTGGCGCATTTGATTCAATCAACATTGGGCCTGCATCGTGCACGGGCACTTCTCCAAGTCGAACCGCTCGTATCGAAGCTGGTATGATCGACGAATTCGTCATGCTCAGAGCAGTGGCATGAACCGGGTGTGCGTGCACACAACTTTTGACATCTTCCCGAACAGCAAATATACTAGTATGAATTGTGTCCTCTTCTGGTAGCTCTAACTCCTTTGGGTCTTGCTCTCCCGTTTTCAAATCAACTGAAATTATCTGCTCAGGCGTCATCGATTCCATCCCCCTCCCCTCATGATGAAGATGCGCAGGAATCAGAGCAATATCCCCGATTCTAGATGAAACATGCCCTGCATATAACTCGGTCAAACCTGCATTTGCCACCACGTTACATGCATCAGAAACTTCCTTCTTAGCGTCATTTAATTCTGACATGGGATCACTTTATCCCACACGTACTTATGTTGACTACCTGGATACGGTATTCTCATCATCTCAAAGTTAACTAATTTATTCAAACCACCGGAACTATCGATATCTTTCCCTTTCTATCTATTACGTCTTCTAATTCTTCCGCTATGGCACTACCTCTAGCTAGTTGAATTGCTCCCTTTCCCCCTACTGTGGCCGTGAAAAGATATTTCCCATCTGCGTGAATTTCAATAGCATTCCCTATGTAGCTTTCAGACGGAATGATGATGTGCCTTTTCGAAATTTTAACCTCGACGAAATCTTGGTTTTCTGACCATTGAATTTGTTTAACTTCGTTTTTTCCATTTTCATATGGCCTCACATCAATCCCCACGCCTAACCGTTTTTCTATACTATTAATTCTCTCTCCCTTTTTGCCTATTAATGCCCCTACATTTTTCTCACTTACGTACGCAGTAGCTCTATTTTTCCCAGTTAATTCAATTAGAATATCTCCTTTTACAAATGATTTTATTTCCTTTTCAATTTCCTGGATAGCTAGCCTTTCCATGCCACTCGTTTCTTGCTTTCCACTAACTGGTATTGTCACTATTTGACTACTAAATGTGTATATCTCATACTCTAGTTCTCCCGTTACAAAATTTCTTATCATGACCACTGGCCGTGCTAAATCTTCTTCTATCAACCCTGTGGGAACTTTTATTTCCATAGTCACATCATATATCGTCTCAATTCTCCCTTCCTTTAAATACACGACCGTATCCGTCACTTGTGGAATCAACCCCAATTCCACTCTTCCTACTAATCGCTGCAACGCATCAACCGCCCTCGTTGCATGCACAACTCCTATCATCCCCACTCCTGAAAGTCTCAGATCTCCAAAAACGATGAAATCTTCCGTTTTTCTAATTTCATCATAAATAACATAATCCGGCCTGACCAATAACAAAACATCTGCCGTTTTTGCCATGTCTCCAGATAAGGCCGTATATTGTGTAATTTCAGGCCCAACTTGCAAATCTCGAGGTCGCTCCATAGTCTTGACACAAAAACCATTCCCCGAAAGAAACTCTGCCACCGCTTGCGCAAAGGTCGTTTTCCCCATTCCCGGTGCACCTGCTATGAGTATGCCCCTTTGCCGCGTTAATAACCGCTCTGTCAACTCTTCTACTCCTTCATAATCTTCTATTGTAGTTTTAACTGTTGGCCTTACTGCAGTTATCTCCCAACCATCTGAAAAAGGTGGTTGTGCAATTGTTATTCTGTAGTTTCCCAATTGGATAATTTTCATATCTCTCTCATCAAATTCAAAAAATCCCTTATCCGATCCTCTTCCTTTCTCTTCTATCGCCTTGGCCCATTCCTTCACTTGCCGTTCTGTTAAAATTTCTTCTCCTACTTGTTCAAATTTCACTTCTGTTATGTACCCTCGCTTTGCCATCGGAGGTGCACCTGCCTTTAAATGAACACTTATCGTATCCTCTGTAAAGAATTTCTCTATCGGTAATTCTTCTTCACTCACATTTACACGCAGTGTCTATACCTTGATAAGCATGATCTTTAGGAATTGACACTGCTCCCCTTAATACAAATATTCGCCCATCCACTCGCAACTCTTTGGAAATGATAATATAATCTAAACAGTCTACCATTCACATATGGATATCTTACTTACAAACGACGATGGAATTAAAGGACATGGTATCTGGGCTTTGTACCATTCCCTCAGCAACTTCGCAGACGTTACTATCGTTGCACCGAAGTCTGATATGAGTGGAATCGGGAGGATGACATCTTATGATCAAGACATTCAAATAGAATCTATTGAAGAAGGGTATGTTATCTCCGGAACCCCTGCAGATTGTGTTATAATTGGACTCAAGGCACTCGAACTCAAACCCGATATAGTAATTTCTGGCTGCAATCGCGGGGCAAATGTTGGCTACTACTCCTTAGGGCGATCTGGAACAATCAGTGCCGCCATAGAGTCCACTTTTTTAGGTTTTCCATCTATCTCATCTTCCCTTTTCATACCCCTCGGAGAATACCCTTATACACCCTCTCCAGATGAATATGCACATGCAGCAAATGCAATTGCGTATCTAGCACAGAACGTCGTTGAATCAAAACTTCTAAAAGAGATGGAATATCTAAATGTCAACTTACCAATGACCACCAACGCTTCTCCAAATATGCTTTTGACCACCCCTTCTATTTTATGCGAAATGGACGCCCATAGCATCAACGAACACTCTGCAAGAGTCAACGACGAAGTATGGGCAAAAATGAGAGATTCAAAGATCAGTGATTCTCCTGGAACCGACCGCCAAACGGTAATTGATGGAAATATCAGCATATCTCATCTGTCTTCAATAGAAAAACCCGTAAATAGTGCTGCCCTCTCGAGTGTTCTTTCTTCTTACCAACCTCTTTAGAATTTTCGGCGCTGTTTGCTTTTATTCAATTCAATTAACATCTGAAAGATTCTCTCAACACCTTCTTTATCCACTCCAAATAAATCCGCGTTCTTAGATACTCTCTGCATCACTTTTTTTTCCTGGTCTTTATCCGTAATTGGAAGCCCATCTCTCTCTTTTATGTCTGCAATCAAAATTGCTATGTCCGTTCTCTTTGCAATCAACTCCATAATCCTCTTATCAATCTCTTCGATCTTCGATCGCATTTCATCCAAACTCATATTATTGAGGCACCTCCCATTTGTGTTTTAGCATGTATTACATTTCCCCCTCTTATCTCCCATACATTTTCTAACTCCTTTAGGATATCCTCGCTACCAACCGCGGTCATACTAGGTCCTGTCCCCGACAACGAAACTCCATCTACGGTCGGAAGTGCTTCTAGAATGGGATCTACCGAATATTCTAGAGCGGCACAAAATGCAAGTCCATTCACCGTCATTGCTTCTAAATATCTTCCGTCTTTTACCATTTCTACTATTATGTCTGCAACTCCACTTACAAACGAACATCGATCTACATCCGCTTCTGCACTGTAGGCTTTTTCTTCTGGTGTCCATACTAAAACATCCCACTCTATACTTTCTTCATGTTTTAGCAATTCATCTTTATTATTATTTGTTAGCGTTAGTCCTCCTATCATAGATGCACTTGAGTCATCAAACGCGCCTGTTATTGTGACTCCCACTTCCCGGGCAGCTTGGACTCCAATTAATGCCGCATCAAGCATAGTGATTTCCTCATTTACTCCAACTCCCACTGACAATGCACTCAAGCTAGCCAATACAGTGGCATTGGCAGCGGCACTAGAACTTTTCAATCCGGAAGCAATTGGTATCTCACTCCTCGTAAGAACTCTTCCTCCTTCTCCATCCCCAAATCTATCTACTACAATCTCTACACATTTCTCAATAAGGGTCGTATCTGCATTTGGAGCACCTTCTATCTCCCCCGTCACTTTTTCTACATCTTGCAATACTACCTCTGCTGTAGTGTAGATATCAATGGCAAATGCAGATCCATACCCATTTGCCAATGCATTTAGTATGGTCCCGGCACCCGGAGCTCTAGCACAACCTTTCATCACCTGTCAATACGTCCCATTACGTATTTACCCTAACGCTACTCCCATATGGTTTTATTCATCATCGAGATCTGGAATTTCAGGGGGTGACACGACACAACTTGCAAGCCAACCAAGGATTGCACAAAATATTATGGAACCAATTGTAGCATGAATGCTCCATCCAAATGGCAATACATGCAAGTTGGTTCCCTCTATCCAATATAACCCACCGGGGAGTTGGACAGGACGCAACCACCACGAAGCCATAAACACTACCACTTGACTTCCAACAACCAATGCTACAAACAGACGTTTCCAACCTTTCCAGAGAACTGGCAACATAAATTCAACTACAATTGCCCAGACAATGCCTAAGAACAATATTGTGTTATCGAATTCTCCATAGAACCAACCCCCAATTGCAGGGAATACTAAGAGAACAACCAGACTCCCCCTAGCAGGTGTCCACCGGCGAATGAAAAGTAAGAGAATTGCAGAAGTAAGACCAACTTGAATTATCAAACTACGCATACTATGCATCAGTACAAAATCATAATCGTTGTTCCAACAAAATCCCCTCCCGCCGTCGTAGCAGAACGCTTCCAGAGATTCGAACCAAAGATTTGCATAAAGAAAAGGAAGAAGAAAAATGGCCCATGCTGCACCAAGTCCAAAGATGATCAATATCTGTGACCTCAAACCATCTCTGCCGCTTTCTTTGTTAGCCCAAGCCGACCACATCGGCGCTGTAACTGATAGTAGAAGTCCGAGGAAAAGACCAATATGGGTGGGTGAAAGAAGAATATCAAGGCTAGACTCCACCCCAAGCGTTTCGTGCCAGATCATATCCCCAATTCCAGACAGTGCAAACAGAATGATTCCGTACACTCCTGGTTTGTGCTCCGGAGCTACCCCTCGAAGGGCATTTAAGGGATTTCTTATAAGACTTCCAATTCCTTCTTCTGGTAAAATTGCATAAAATATATATGCTCCATATGCAGTAGCACCAGAGTACCACATCGCATGCCATGGAGTGAAAAACGTATCATCTACCGCTCCGGCAATATGCGCAAAAGAATCAATAAGAAGTCCACCTAGACACCATAGTCCTAAAACAAGAACGATCACATCGTAATATGGTTCACCTATTTTTGGCAATGTCCCATTCCGTTTATGCACTAAGAATAAAAGGATAGAAGCAATGGAAAGCAATCCAAAATAAATTGTTGGGAACCCGAATATCAAATCTGGACCTTCCGTATGGAGCGGATAAAATTTTCCATTCATATTTGGTGGGTCACATCACTCATTTAAAATATTTTCGCATTTTCAATGTGCCTTAAAAAACTTTTATTCATCCTGAAAGCCGATAAAAATAAATGGGATCTTCCAACAGACAATCTGCTATCCCAAAAATCGATTCTACTCTTTTATCTATTTTATTAGTATCTGCCATTGGAGTACTCGGGGGCCAACTCGTATCCCCTGCACTCCCAATTTTGATGCAATCTTTGGATATCCCCGAACAACAAATTGGATTAGTCATGTCTGTATTTTTCTTTTCAGCTTTGGTTTCAATTCCCATTATTGGAGTTCTCGCAGATGTATACGGGCGCAGAAAACTCACGCTGATCGGTTTAATCATTTTCGGCGTGTCTGGAACTTCAATAGCTTTTGTAGATTCGTTTCTATATCTGCTTATTTTAAGAACACTCCAAGGAATCGGATTTGCTAGTTTAAGTCCTCTTGCAGTAACCATTTTAGGCGATCTATATAAGGGCCACATGGGATCTACGGTCCAAGGACTACGTGGTTCATTCCATGGTATGGCTGTCCTTTCCATCCCTCCTATTGCAGGATTTCTAGCAGATATATCTTGGAATTACCCATTTCTCCTATACACCCTTTCCCTTCCCGCAGCATTATTGATATTTTTCGCCCTCCCCGAAACTCACGCTCCAGATTCTAGCCCCGCCATACTTTCCACCTTCAAAAATTATTGGTCTTCCATTCGGCACGAATTAATCAAACCCAATTTGCGGATCCTTTTTGGGTGGCATCTAGTTGGTTCTTTGTTAAAATCAACTGTAATCACTTTCCTTCCTATATTCATAGTTTTTTCACTAGGCTACAGTGCATTCATGGCAGGTGCAGTCTTGTCGTTTAGAGGTTTCATTCGCATTTTTAGTTCTCCTTTATCTGGTTTTTTAGTTTCTTATCTTTCAAAATCTGTTGCAATCCGACTTACACTAACCCTTGCTGCAATTTCTATCGCATTAATTCCATTTTCCAATTCTATTTTGACTATTTTCTTTCTAGTTGGCATCTTTGGCATTGCGGATTCTTTGTTTATCCCCATTCTAAATGACACCGTCGCAGCTTCTACTACCTCTAAACACAGAGGCGGAATTGTTGCAGCCGTGAACACCAGTAAACCACTAGGAAAAGTAATTGGGCCTATATTGTTTGGTTTGATCCTGGCTTATTACGGATTCACAATCTTGTTTGTTAGTGCAGCCATCTTATGTTTTGCATATATCTGCATCTCTTATCTGTCCACCAAAACCTCTCCTTTGTCATCTTTTTGAACTAAATAGAATCACTCTAATATCTTACTCAATCTACTTAATACCTGTCTAATGACAGTTTACGATGTCATCGTCATTGGAGGTGGCCCCGGGGGCCTGTCCACCGCCATGTATACAACGCGCCTTGGATTCAACACTGCTATTATCAATCGCGGAGGGGGGCGCGCTGCTATGATGCGCAATACTCATAATGTTATTGGGGTTCTCGAATCTGTCTCTGGAAATGAATATCTCTCGACTTCTATAGAACAGTTACAGGATTATGGAGTTACCTATCTCAAAGAGTTCGTCACTAGTATAACTCCCCTTTCCACCTCCGATTCCATTTCCTTCCAAGTGCAAACCGAGTCCGAAACCCACACCGCAAGTAGAGTCGTTCTCGCAACAGGATTCAAAGACGTTCCTCCAAAACCCCCTCTCCCTAGAACTGGAAGGGGCCTCCATTATTGCCTACATTGCGACGCACACATGTTCAAAGACAAATCGACATATGTCATGGGATATGGACCAAGCGCTGCGCACGTTGCTATGACTTTGCTCAATTTCACCGATGAAGTCGATTTACTTCTTCGGGGAGAAAACCCAACTTGGGATGGCAATTTAGATCAACAACTTCGATCGCACCCCATCGATATAATCAAAGAGGATATTTCGTCCATCGAAAATAATTCTGATGGGTGGCTCCAGGCGTTAGTTTTCGAAGATGGGATCCGGAGAGAGTATCATGGTGGATTTGCGATGTATGGTTCTGAATATAACAATAAATTGGCTATAGATCTCGGCTGTGAACTCGACAAAAAAGGACAAATAAAAGTGAACAAAGATGGATTGACCACCACTCCTGGTGTGTATGCAGTAGGGGACATAACCCCTGGCCATAAGCAGATCCCTGTCGCAATTGGAGAAGGGGCAAACACTGGAATTGCCATCTATATCGAACTACGCGAATTTCCAAAAAAGTATCCTGATTCTTAACAAGAATATGTATTATTTAAACTCTGGAATTACCTCTCCCCCAATCGTCTCGATGCAATATTCCATATCTGAGAATCTTTGACGCAAATCGAATACAATATGGTCAATTCCTATTTCGTGATCTACATATTTTGATATTTCTTGAACGATGTCTTCTGAAGTTCCTGCCATGACCAACCCTTCCAAATCTTCTACAGTTTCAAAAGATCCTTTTTCTGGACGTTTCCAGTATTTTCTCTTATTTGCAAGTTTCAATAAATTATCTATATCTGCCATCTCCACAGCAGTTTTCATGTCTTTAGCAGGACTTACATCAGGTATTACTCCTAGTGTTGGCATCTTCCGTCCCATGCCGTCTGCTTTCTTCTGCATAGATCTTACAGCAATATCCCACGTCTTCAGATTTATTCTACCTGGCAACCACCCATCACAATATTCTACAGCCCGATTGGGAGATGCAGGGGTGGATCCTCCTGACCAAATTGGAATGGATTTCTTTGGTCTTGGATATATTTCTGCATATTCAATATCAAAAATTTCTCCTTTATATTCTGTACTTTCTCCTGTCCAAATAGATCTCATTATCTCCACATTTTCTTTTACTAATTGCTCCCGGTTATCAAACGGGCGCTCCAAGAATTCCCGTGGATAGCTGCCCGTTCCTATTCCACAAATAACACCTGCGTCGCATAGATAGTCTAGCGAAGCCCATTGTTGTGCCAAATGAACCGGATGCCTTTGTGGGTTAATGACGGCCGTTCCCAATTCCAATTTCTTCGCCACCGAGGCAACATGGCCCAAAACAGTAAATGGTTCTAAAAATGTTTTATCTGAATCTTCATGGGCGTGAGGTCCAAATACCAAATGATCTCGAGCCCACGCAGAATCAAAATTATACTCTTCCGCTAGTTTACACGTACTAGTTATTTTCTCCGACGATGCTATGCTTCCAAAATGTGGAATCAAAAATCCAAACTTTATTTTCTTTTTCATATGTATTCGACCAAATCTTTTCTGATCATCCTTTCATTAAACTAATTTTTAACTTCTTCTTTTTCAAAGCCTCTCCTGAGACTCGTATTGACCTCTTCGTCGCGATATGATCCCAATCTCGCATTGGACCAGTTTTCTCCCTCTGGACTGAATAATTTTCCTTCTTGGTACCATAGTGCCTCTGGATTAACTACCATCTCTAAAGCTTCTCCTTTCAATGCTCTCACAATTTCTTCATTACCCCATGTTATACATCTCTCTTCCCCTGTAGGCGTTGTGGCCCCATGATGGGGTGAACACACTATTCTTTCACAACTCAAAGCGGGAGTATTCTCGGGAGGTTCTGTTTCAAATACATCCAAACCCGCTGAATAGATCTCTCCATTATTGACTGCATCAACCAGTGCTTGCTCATCAATGATCGGCCCGCGGGCTGTGTTAACTATGACTGCAGTATTTTTCATACTTTTAAATTCTTCCGTTGAAAACATGTGATGCGTTTCTGCTGTAAGCTGACAATTTACACTTACACAATCGGACCGTTCAATTAACTCTTTAAATCCAACTCTCTCTATCTCCAGCAATTCAAAAATATCTTTTCCAACATATGGGTCATACCCAATAACTTTCATTCCCAGTGCCTTCGCCTTGGGAACTGTGGTTCTCCCAATCTCTCCCAATCCAACAACCCCAAACGTTCCATGCCCCATATAGTTTACATTTCTTCTATCTCCCCATCCATTATTGTCTCTCATTGATTTATCTGCATACGGTATGTCCCTAGCCGCAGCCAGCATCAGTGCGATCACATGCTCCGATAGTTCGTCATTCACATAGCCTCTCATAGACGAAACTGGAATCCCTTGCTCATTTGCCGCTCTGATATCTACATTGTCAAAACCCGCCCCATTTCTAAGTATGAGTCTGCAATTTTCCAATGATTCTATTACCTTTCGAGTGATTGGAGCTTTGAACGTGACCACTACTGTGGCATCTTTTAAACCTTCTATAAGATCTTCCTCAGTCTTAAAATCTCCATATACCACTGTACCCCCTGCACTTTCAACCGATTCCTTATATGGATCAATTTTAGGAAATCTTCTTTCTGTAACAATAACTTTCATCGCATTACTCTACTACCTACCTTATATTAAAACTTGCATTGACACATCATTTTATAGCGTCGTAGCACAACCTCTAATTATATGACCTTTAACGGGGAACTTGGACTCCAATTCACGACCCACATAGCGAACCAATATAAAATCCCTCAAATAATCGAATTAGCTGAGCTTTCTGCCGGGGAAAATTTTTCTCAAATATGGGTAAATGATAACCTAGGGTACCGAAATCTCTACGTTGTTTTAACAGCCATAGCGACTAAGGTCCCTATCAAAATTGGAACTGCGGTAACAGTCCCATTTTATAGGAATCCTATCGATTTTGCAGATATCTTAGCATCTCTAACCGAATTAACCGATGGACGTGAAGTCAGTGTTGGGATCGGAAGAGGCAGCATTGCACAAACAGGAAAGGAAGTATCTACTCCCTCCCCTTACTCTATGTTGTCAGAGACAGTCACTTGCGTTAATCAACTTTTAAATGGAACAAAAATCAATTTCAGCGATTATCCCCTACTTACTAGCTATTTTAATCTACAAGAAAAAGGAAAAATGCAAATGAGGTTTTCTCCCCAAGCACCTATCAAATTTTATCTAGGTGGGTATGGTGACATGGCGATGGAAGTTGCTAGAAAATACATGAATGGGGTTCTTTTAGGCGGTATGTATCTCCCCCTACTCCGTGCAGGAAAAATAAACGAACTATACGCTAAATTAAATCCAAAAGAACCCTCCGATAGAAATGTAGACCCCCTACTTTTGGCCGAAATAAATGTCTCCGTTGACCCTGACCATAAGGCGGCCATGGAATTTCCAAAACCCTACGTAGCACACGCACTCATGACTCTCAAAAAGACTGGTTTTTCTGATTCCGATTTCCAATCTGTAGGTGTCAAACCGGAAAATGTAATTAAAATATACGATACTTTCAATGAAGGTGCCACCATCCAAGAAGCGGCTAAATTAGTCACCGAAGAAATGGTCAATGCCACATTCATTGCTGGCGATGCAGACGCTTGCATCGAAGGCCTCGCCCAATGCTTTAATTCGTTCGAAACACAGCAACTAAAACAAGTCGTCTTAGCTAAACTTGGACCTGACTATTCCCAATCCATCAAAACACTTTCTCAAGATGTTTTACCATCCCTCTAGCACCGATAAAGATAGGTCCCTTCCATTCTTATCTATTGGTGATAGTACACATGTCCCTTGAACCTAAAAACGATCAAGAAATACAAGACCCCAAATCTAGGGTACGAGCATTACAATCTTTATTAGTAGAAAAAGGTCTACTTTCTCATGAGGCAATAGATGCGGCAATCTCTGCCTACGAACACAATATTGGTCCTCAAAATGGAGCAAAAATTGTTGCTAGAGCATGGGTGGATGCAGATTTCAAAGAGAGACTTTTAACAGACCCTGTGTCTGCTATTGGAGAATTCAATTTCGAAATGGGATCTCAACATGTACAAGTGGTTGAAAATACGGACAAGGTCCACAACGTTGTCGTTTGTACCCTTTGTTCCTGCTACCCTTGGTCTGTGTTAGGGTTGCCGCCCACTTGGTACAAATCCCCTGAATACCGCGCACGAACCGTTCTTGAACCGCGATCTGTACTCCGGGAATTTGGACTAGATCTAGATGGGGACATAGAAGTCAAAGTCCACGACTCTAGTGCCGATATCAGGTATATGGTTCTCCCCCAACGGCCATCTGGAACTGAATCTTTAACCGAGTCAGAACTTGCCGCCATCGTAACTCGAGATTCCATGATTGGAGTTTCTCAAATCGTGGTAACTTAATGGGATTCTCTATTATGTCATCTTCTACTCCTTTAACTCTACAAAAACACGCAGAAGAAATCCTAAGTAAACTTTCAAATCTGGGGGGATTTCCCCAGACACCCAGCGGAAGCCCCCTATTCTCGGAACCCTGGCAGGCTAGTATTTTTGGCATGGTGGTGACATTACATGAGAGCAATCTTTTCCCATGGGACGACTTCCAAGAATTGTTGATCCAAAGAATTGAAAAAACGGACCCCTCCCATCTGCAGAACGAAACAGACTGGGTGTATTATTCACTTTGGATCGAAATACTAGAGCAGATTTTATCGAACCAAAACCATATGGAAATTTCTGAACTTGACAAGAGAGCTCTTGAGTTTGCAGAAGGCATTCGAGATGCTTCTGAGTTTATCATCGGGGGCCATTCACATTCACACGAGGGCCATTCCCATCCCCACTAGTTCGAAGCCATTATAATAATCAGCCACCTCTTGATATCTATCGGGCCCGTATCTCAGCCAGGTTAGAGAGATCGGCTCATAACCGATTCGTCACCGGTTCAAATCCGGTCGGGCCCATTATTGCCCTGGCTATTTTGATAAAACAAAATCTCAATTCCAAATAAATTTTATCCCTATTTAAAACACTGATTTCTTAAGAATTTGTACGCATCTTCACTCGGTTTTTCTGGGCTCCCTTGTAACTCAGGATGGTTTTCTGGGTGGTTCGCAATTTCATACGGATTCCCTTCATATGCAACAACCCCGCCTGCCATGTTTGCCAGTATTTGGAGATGGGCTGCCCTTTCCAGTATGAATAAATTACTCACTGCTTCTGCAACCGTTCTCCCTACTGTTACTACTCCATGTCCTCGTAGTAATAGTGCCGAAGCATCTCCCAAACTCTCTGCTACCGCTTCTCCCTGTGCGACCACATCTGGTGCATTTGCTTCAATCAACATTGGGCCTGCATCATGTACGGGGACTTCTCCCAGTCGAACAGCCCGTATTGAAGCTGGAATCAAAGCAGAGCTAGACATACTCAATGCAGTAGCGTGAATCGGATGTGCATGCACACAACTCTTCACATCTTCTCGAACTGCAAATATACTAGTATGAATTGTGTCTTCTTCGGGTAGCTCCAAATTCTTTGGATTCTGTTCTCCAGTTTTCAAATCAACTGCAACTATCTGATCTGGTGTCATAGATTCCATTCCTTTTCCATCATGATGAAGATGTGCAGGCATTAGAGCAATATCTCCAATTCTACATGATACATGTCCTGTGTATAGTTCGGCCAATCCTGCCGCAGCCACCACGTTACATGCATCCGAAACTTCTTTTTTTGCAGCGTTCAGTTCGCTTATAGTCAATTGAGTCGTTATTTGGGATTTCCCAGTCACCGTTTGAGTCATAGCCAACAAGTCAACGTTCTTCTATATGTAACTGTCGATGATCAAACCGACAATAGACGAATATATGCTTCTAAACGGTAAGACATGTGTCACCCATCTCTAAAAGCAAAAACCTGCAACCCGTGATTTTCCTCCATTTATTTTATCTAAACCATTTAGTACATATCTTTACATCGCGATCTACCAACCATGTCTGAAAAATTTCTGCGTGCCACTTTTGCTGGCGGATGTTTCTGGTGCATCGAGGCTGCATTCTCTCAATTTAAAACGATCGGCCCGGTCAAACCCGGATACTGCGGAGGAGAGACTACAAATCCTACCTATAATGAAGTCTGTTCTGGACAAACTGGCCACGCAGAAGCCGTACAGCTCTCCTATGATCCCAACTCATTTTCATATGAAAATCTCCTTGAAATTTTCTTTGCCATACATGACCCCACTCAACTCAATCAACAGGGACCCGACGTTGGATCTCAATATAGATCTGCAATTTTCTATCACAACTCCACTCAAAAGTCAGCAGCAGAATCTTATGTAAATTCATTAACTGAACAAAATGCGTATGATAATCCAATCGTAACTGAAATATCTGAATTATCTATTTTTTACGAAGCTGAGGAGTATCATCACGATTACTTTTCAAAAAATCCTTCCAATCCTTACTGTATTTTCAACACCCTTCCAAAAATGATCAAGGCGAGAGAAATATTCTCTGATATGTCTTCACTGGACGATTAATTAAAGTCCGACTATCCTTATCTTTAGCTATGTTTAATATACCGGACCTTGCCACTGTCAAATCCCGTGAAAAGTGGTTTCAGGAAAACAAACAAGAACTATTTGATTATATTTATTCAGTCAAGAATGATCCTCGCCAAACACTGCGCGTTCTCGCAAGGGTCCAAGAAGAATATGGTGCAGAAAGCCAGTTCACCCAAGCCGTTGACTATGCAAAAGACGTAAAAACATATGATAATGCCGTGCTAAGACAGCTTAAAAAAATACAAGAAGAACATCTGTTGTGCATGAACGCAATTAATGATCTACTTCAAGAAGATTAATTCAGACCAATAATCGAATCCATTAGGACAATGCGCTCGCCGGGAATTGAACCCGGGCTTAGGGCTTGGAAGGCCCTAGTCATACCACTAGACCACGAACGCTTACTATACTTATTCTCTTCCCTCTGATATGGATCTTCCCATTTCCAAGGGCCCCCTCTTCATCGAATTTCAAACCCGATCTCACAATCAGTACACCCTTCCCCTTCGAATAAATAGTTCCAACAAATGACTTCTCTTTCTCTCTCAAAACGATTTCTTTTAATTTTTGGTATGATACTGATATCATTCAATTTTCGTCCTGCCATCGCTTCTGTTCCTCCCCTACTAGAGTTGATCAAAACGGATCTAAATCTGAGCTACTTCATTGCTAGTCTATTAACTACCATCCCTACCCTCTCAATGGGAATATTTGCCCTTTTAGCAGTCCCATTCTCTCGATTTTTTGGACGAGAAAAGGCAATTTTTTATGCTGTTTTTTTAATTGGTATTGCAACCCTCTCCCGACTTTGGGGTTCTAATCTACTTTTGCTTCTTGGGACTACCATAGTCCTTGGTATGGGAATTGCAATTGCCCAAACACTGCTTCCCTCTTTTGTAAAAACCTATTTTCCAAATCGAGCAGCAAGTGTCACCGGAATTTATGCAACTTCTCTAACTCTAGGGGCCGCAGTTGCTGCTGGTTTTTCCGTCCCCTTGTTAACATTCTTTGGGGACTGGACATTTTCGCTTGCATTTTGGTCTATTTTTGCAATTATCGCTCTGGTAGTTTGGTTTCCCCTCACACTACAGAAACGTTCTGAAACTCCTCCTACTGCATCTATTGCTTCTGTTTTCCCAAAAACAACTTGGTCCCACACTTGGGTTTGGGCGATCTCTTTATTCCTCGCTCTTGTGACTCTCCTATTCTATTCAGTATTATCTTGGCTATCCCCTCTGTATATGTCTCTAGGTTGGTCTGCAAACGAAGCGG
Organism: Candidatus Hikarchaeum yamanae; assembly: GCF_009889665.1. NCBI lineage: Archaea > Methanobacteriati > Methanobacteriota > Candidatus Hikarchaeia > Candidatus Hikarchaeales > Candidatus Hikarchaeaceae > Candidatus Hikarchaeum > Candidatus Hikarchaeum yamanae. Next base: position 83,828 of record NZ_WTZR01000002.1, read on the forward strand.
GCTTATTACTTACTGTATTTTTATTAACCCAACTACTCGGAACTGCAAGTATCTCTGCTCTATCAGATTCAAATATCGATAGAAGGCCTTGGATTTTCTTTAGTTTGATCCTAAGCGCAGTTGGGCTGTTTGCTATCACAATGTTTCCTCTTTTGGTACCTTACCTGTGGGTCAGCATACTCGGGATTGGCCTGGGTGGTATTTTCCCCCTTTCTATGACGTTGCCAATTGATTATTCCTCAGATGAGAAAACAGCAGAAAAACTCACTTCCATTGTTCTTTTTTTTGGTTATTCTCTCGCCGCAATAGGCCCTTCTGGAATGGGGATCATTCGTGATATATTTGGGGACTATTATCTCGCATTCCTTTCTCTATTTTTCATTAACATCCTCGCCTTGATATTCACCTTCAAATTCAAACCCGGAATTTCAATTAATCTTTCCGATTAACCCTTGCTCACAACAGAATAACAATTCCCTTCATTTGAGTATATGTCTATCACTTCCAACCTGCTGGCATTGACATCTCTCTCAAATTCTTCTATATCGTAAATGTGGTAATACCGCGGAACCACAGTCCCGTCTGGAAGGGTCCAATTAACAAGTGTATCAAAACCTTTCCCTTCCTCAAAACGTTCATGCTCTGTACACCAAGACCCCACAATTGCAGTTCCTCCTGCAACCAACACTCGCTCCAACTCATTTAAACTAGCAATCCTACATTCTGTGGTAGGCAGATGATGTATCGTCGCAACATAAACTCCTATGTCTACACACCCTGTCTGAACTGGCAATTCCATCACATTCCCCCGTATGGGATTCACTTCAAACGCATTACCCTTTCCTCTATTACTAGTTTCAAGTAACATCATCGAGCTCATATCGACTCCAACAACTCTTTCTACACATTTCGATAGCAGTTCTGAGTGTCTCCCATTTCCACAACCCATATCAAGCGCGATATCTCCTGATAATTCTTCCAGAAATTTCCCTACTTCTGGCCATGGATGAAATCTAGTTTGGGAAAAATGTGACCCTATTTTCTCATATGTCTGCATAACCCCCTTGATGACCTCGAAATCTTCGGAAAGTTCACTATGTATCCTCTTTTCAGGCATCTTCTCGTAGTACTATACTCTCCTTGTATTTGATATTATCTTCCATTGTCTGACATTAAGTGTAATCAAAAAGACTATTATCATCACTCTCTAAACGGCTCACAATGGTTGCTATAGTACCACTCCAGTTCGGCATTCCTGGTGGAATGGAGCTCGCTGTCATCTTGCTCATCGCAATACTTCTATTCGGAGCAAACAAGATTCCGCAGCTAGCCAGATCCACCGGACAAGCAATGGGCGAATTCAAACGAGGACGAGAAGAAATAGAAAAAGAAATCGGCGATTTGACTGGCGGATCTGATTCTGACTCCCAGAAGGAAGATTCAAAGAAAGATTCAAAGAAAGAATCTAAAGATTAACATCACTTCTATGCACCCCTCATTTTCCATATGATCCACCGTATGGTAACGCCCCCATCCCCATTCATCATCGATGAAAAGAAGTAATTGTAAATAATACTCTGTTACCAAGGACACGTGGCCTAGCCAGGATAGGGCGAGAGGTTCCTAACCTCTAGATCGCGGGTTCAAATCCCGCCGTGTCCGTCAGACTCTAGACCTGTGCATCAATCTTAGATATTCATTTTCCTGTTCCCAGAATATCTCAACTAGTGTCCCTTCATACGCCTGAGTTACTATGACGTCCCCTTGCTCAATTGGATCTACCTTATGAATTGGCCTACCTCTTCCTTCTACCGTTATCAATACACTTTCTACTTGGATTGGCTCTCCCAAAATATGTTTTATTGAAACATGCGTGGAATTAATTCTTTCAATATCCCATTCTATCCCTGGCATATCTCTCTGTTGAACTTCAGGAGTTCCTGTTATCTGAACCGCCACTAATAGTAGGCTAAGAACAATTCCCAATATGAGTGCAATTTTTCCGATCCTTATTCCCAACTTAATAAAATTTATATCTTCCATTATTTTTTTATCCCTTCTGAAGTCCCTCTCTTCTAATCATCCTCTTTATCCAACTTCCCCCCCAAAGATCATGTGTCTATTGATATCTATCTCGCTGCTCTAGCTGCAGCAGTTGTCTGGGGAATTGACCCAGTGTTATCCAAACGTGGAATGGCCTATGGAGGACATGCCCTTCAAGCAGCCTTTGCCGTTATAACTGTTGGGACTATAATATTTTGGTCCGCCCTTTACATCACTCAGGGTTTAGATGCTATACTTAGTATATCTCCCCGAATTGCGTTAATCTTCTTAGGCGGGGGAATTCTTGGAACTACAATAGGGCGAATTTCATTTTACATTGGCATTGATAAAGTTGGAGCTAGCATCGCAGGTATCGGTGCTTCAACCCTACCGGCATTCGCTGCCATTTTAGCCCTCTTCCTATTAAGTGAACCACTCTCTGCCATTCATTCTGCAGGGATCCTATTAGTTGTCGTTGGACTTTCACTTCTCGCCACTTCTAAAGGTGGAAATATCTCTGGTTGGAGCTTTCAAGATCTAGTCTTACCCGTTTTTGCCGGATTCGCATTCGGCTTGGGACAAGTCATACGACGATTTGGTCTCGTAGAAACCCCTGCGACTGTACTACAGGCAATAGCTTTAAACGATACTGCAGCTTTTGTCGGACTTTTTTTATTTTTATTTATCTTCCGACGCGATCTCCTGCGCCCTCCTTCTCTACCTGCAACTGGCTATTTCATCGCCGCTGGAATTGTATCTTCTGTTGGTCTATTCCTGGCATTTACCGCTCTCGACCTTGGCCCTGTTGCCATCGTGTCCACTTTAATTAGTACTGCTGGATTATTCACGGTATTACTCTCTTTCCTCTTCCTTCGTGACCTCGAACGCATCACGCAGAAAGTGGTCATAGGCGCCCTTTTCGTTGCCTTTGGCGCTGGAATAATGATTTATTTTTAATTTCATCACCCGATTCGATATCCTAAAACAACCGCATGTGATATCTATATGTTGTGAATAAAACAATTGAAGAATTTAAACAAACTCTCTTCCGATCTTTTTCTTTGTCAACCCCTTTGATGGCTGAACAATTCTTCAATACTTTAATGCGAACTGTCGATATTTTTATAACCGGACTTTTTTCTCCTGCGGCAATAGCTGCAATAGGAATTGCAGACGTCTATGCCCAACTCTCCATGAGGGTTGGTCATGGTCTTGGTGGGGGTGCCATCGCGCTATCCAGTCAAGATACTGGAGGACGAAATTTCACTAGTCGAAATGAGGTAGTTTCCCAATCTTTATTACTTGGATTCTTCCTCGGTATTCCCCTTGCGCTGATTGGAATCCTATTCGGCCAAAATGCACTTGATCTCCTTGGGGCACCCGCCGAGGTATCTAGACTCGGTGGAATCTATTTGGCAGTGGTTCTCTTTGCAGCCCCTGCAGATATAATTACTATTGTTGGATCTAAAGCTCTCCAAGGAACGGGTGATACCCGTACCCCTACTTACATACTAATTGCCGCAAACATACTCAATATTATCGGATCCATTTTACTTGGACTTGGAATTGGACCGTTCCCCGAACTATCCCTTTTAGGAGTGGGAATGGCCACTGCGATTGCGCATTATTTTTCAGCAATACTGGTCTTATCTGCACTCGTTTCAACAGGGGTTTTAACAACGTTCAAATTCCCTCGAAATCTCGTCATCACTCGGCAACTTCTCGTAATAAGTACTCCTCAAATGGTAAGTGGAATAATTACTACTGCTGTATATTTCCCCTTTAATGCACTACTTTTACTCTTTGGGACAGAAGTCACTGCAGCATATCATATAGGTCGAAGAATGTATCACCAATTAACAGGCCCATTTTATAGAGCTTATAGTACCGTTTCGAGTATAGTCGTCGGGCAAGCAATTGGTAAGGAAGACCTTGAACAAGCAAGATTTGAGGGTTGGTTCACCGCTGGGATTAGTGCAGTGGTCCTCACAATTGCAGGTTTTATTTTATTCATCCAATCCGAATTTCTTGTAAGCCTCTTCACTTCCAATTCTCTAACCATCTATCATGCCACTAATTTTGCAAAAACCTTTTCCGTTGCAATCATATTCGTCTCTCTTTATTTCTCGCTAGCAGGATCCCTTCAAGGTGCTGGAGATGCGTTGACACCATTTATAGCTAGGACCACTGGATTCTTTGGAGTATTTTTGGGTTTGTCTTATCTACTAAGTGTTCCTCTTAATTTTGGTGTCTTCGGCATTTATGTTGGAATCGTATGTTCCTATATCTGGATGGCTCTAATTGTGTTTTATGGATTTTATGGCAAGAAATGGGAACTGCAAGCAACAGGCGCCCTGAAAAAAAGACACCAATCTGTCACCAATAAATAGTACCTCCTGGTCCAATACCCACCGGAACTTAGTTAACACTCTCTACCCAACCCACAAGAATGGTGCAAAAATCTATCCCTGCAATGATAATTCGCGGTGGGACTAGCAAAGGAGTTTATTTTAAACGCAGCGACTTACCTTCAGACGAGTCTACTTGGGACCAAGTACTACTCCGAGTTTTTGGAAGTCCCGATTCTATGCAAATCGATGGAATTGGAGGGTCTCATTCCACAACTAGCAAAGCCATGGTGGTCTCTCCTTCTGAAAAAAACGATTTTGACCTTGATTATAAATTCGCGCAAGTTTCGGTCAATGACAACACAGTCGATTGGGGCGGAAACTGTGGAAATCTCACCTTCGGGGTTGGGGTTTTTGGAATTGAATCTGGGATGGTAAAAACGATACCTTCTCACACTACTAATTTAACCTTATACAATGAAAATACCAACTCTACTATTGAACAATCTCTTTCCACAACCCCGGATGGATCTCCACAATATGAGGGCGATTTCACAGTATATGGAGTTCCTGGGAATGGTAGTCCTATACGATCCCGATTTGTAGATCCCTCTGGATCTGTGACAAACAAATTACTCCCTACCGGACATACTTCTGAAGTCATTTCTGTAGATTCTATAGGTGACATTGCGGTATCTATTGTAGATGTAACTACCCCTTGTGTTTTTGTTAATGCCAGCGATTTAGGTGTATCTGCTGCCATCCCCCCTGCAGAAATAAATGGAGACGCCGATCTACTTTCTACGTTAGAACACATCCGCTCAATCGCATGTGAGCGTGCTGGAATCGTTGATGACTTCCAAAATGCAACTTCCCATAGTCCTGGATTTCCAAAGGTAGCTATTGTAGGAAATCCCTGCGATTATACTACACTTTCTGGGGACGAAATAGCTTCAAGCAGCCACGATATCATAGCTCGAATTATGTCTATGCAAAAGGCACATCCTGCTTATGCCGTCACTGGTGCAATGTGCACGGCTTCTGCTGCTCTTTTAGAGGGGACAATTCCCAATCAAGCACTCTCTCCCACTCACAGTGGGGATTCTATTATTCTTGGACATCCTAAAGGAACAATGCGTATCGGAGTGGGAATCGTTAATAATGAAATAACATATACTGAGGCCGATAGAACTTCTCGCACAATCATGGAAGGAAATCTATTTTATTAGATCCATTCCACCTCCTTTTCCGCGAACACATCAACTATGTGAAAAATAAGAAGTAATATGAAATTATTAGGGCCGGTATCCCACTATATAGTGTAGCAATAATTGCCATTTTTGGTGTCAGAGCTATTGCAGGAAATAGTGCATCCCCATCATTAGCAATTGCATTCCCTATTAACCCCGAGAATGGAACAATTCCCTGGAGATACAACGTAGTAACTAGAATCTGAGGACCACATCCTGGTATGAATCCAATTAATACCGCTAGCAATGGGATATACAACCATGCTGCTTGCGCCATCACCGCTAGATCGAGGCCAAAAAATGCGTAAGAATATTCATACAATAGAAATGCAACGATAACCCAGATGGTCACAAACGAAGTCTCTTCTGCCGTCCGAGTAACTGGGTGATCTCCTGAAAGTGTTACCGCTTGAACTGGGGATACACTCCATATCAGCATAGATATTACCACACCACCTATTCCTACTACCAAAACAGGCGTCCCAAAACTGTATACATCCACTTGCATGAGGCCGAGCATTCCCAAAATCAACCCTGGGGCCGCAAGAACGATATATATTATGTCTCTTCTTCTGATCTCTCCAATCACATTTAGAGTTCTCACCTTGGCAACTGTATAGAGTTCTCCAGGGTGGTATTTATCCACTGCCCACCCCGTCAATATTCCTGCTACTGCGGATATCAAAATAACTCTAACATATGTGGTGGGCTCTTGAACCAAAAGTAGGAATGCTGCATCTCCCATCGTCGCTATCAATGCACCAACCATTGCACCCAATGTGACTTTCCCCCTAGCAAAACTCGTAATGACAACTATTGCACCTCCGCAACCTGGGAGGAGACCTAAAACCGTTGCAATTGGAACCTGCCATTTCTGCCCATTCTGCATCACTTGCCCAACGTCTATGTGGAGATACTTTTCTAAACTAAAAAAAATCAAAAGTGTCACGGCGACAAAAACTGATACTTGAAAATATGCATCCATTATTGAGGCCAACGTTACTTCTTGGATCAAACCAGATGTTTGGAATGCAAAATCCGCCCCTCCTGATATCAGAAATAGCAATAATAATGTGAGCCCGATCCTACCATACCTCTCTCGTAGAACGGTACTTGCATTTTCTAGTATGCTACTCGCAGCCATACCACTCTGACTCATTGTACATCTGATATGGGATCAGAGATATAAAAGTTTTGAATTTTACCCATCTAAACCTAAAAGTCATATAGTCTTAATTTATTTCACTTGGATTTCAATTTATTTGTATCACCAACCCTAAATAGTGCTGCCAACAACGAACTGATATCTAATGAGGTCGAGGTTGAGATCTAAAATACACAGGGCAACAGTAACTGACACTAGCATTGACTATGAAGGTAGTATTGCCATCGACAAATCACTCCTTCAAGCTGCAAATATTGCTGAGTATGACCAAGTTCAAGTTGTAAATCTAACTAATGGATCTCGATTTTGGTCTTATGCAATTGAAGGAGAAGCAGGAGAAATATGTATTAATGGGGCAGCGGCCCATCTGTCTAACGTGGATGATTTGGTTATTATCATGGCCTATGGCACCTATCAAGAAGCTCTCGGTCTACCTTCGTGGATACAATCGAGGATATATGGACTATTCGACCCAACCATCTTGCGCTTAGACGAAAATAATAAGATCATCTCGCCCGGTCAGGTCATCTCGCCATACGACTAGCATAGCTATCTGTGTCTTATTTTCAATACTTTAAGAAAATTTTCTGTATCTCTTCTGGATCTGATGTTTTTGTAAGACTCAGAGCTAGCAGTATCGCCGCCTTTTGAGGCGATAGTGTATCTCCCCAAATAAACGATCCCCCCTCCAATACCGTACGTCTGCGGTACGGCCATCCATCGGATCCTCTGTGGCTCATTACCACCGGGACAATTTCTGCCGCAAGCCGCAATTGTTCTGCCTGGCCTCCCCCGTTTGGTTCTGCGGGAGCACCCGTTGGAAACCCTGCATAAACAATCCCCTGTGCTCCTGCTTCAATTTCATAGGGAATCCCACTCCCATCTGCATTGGCTATCGAGTATTCTACTACAACTTTTGGAAATGTTTCTGAGCTTGATGTAGAAAGATCAAAAATCACATCTGGAGCGTGCCCCCTCTGAGTTTCTCGGTAGTATTGGACATACCCATATTTATCACACAAACCTAGTACTCCTATGTCTCCTGACGACCACGCATCAGGGCGACTCGTAACTACTTTGGTCACCTCCCGTGCAGAATGAATTTGATCATTTAATACTACTAAAACCCCTCTATTTTTTGACTCCTCTACACTTGCAACTCTAACCGCGTCAACCAAATTTCTATCTCCATCATTCCCAATCATCCCATGATTTCTTTGAGATGCGGTCAATACAACTGGTTTCTCTGTTTTCACCACCAAATTCAAGAAATATGCTGTTTCTTCTAATGTGTTTGATCCACTTGTGACTACAAAACCATCTGGGCCGCCTTCCACCTCTGCAGATGAGTTGATCTTATTGGCTAACTCATACCAAATTTCTGTAGTCATCGACTGACTCCCTACACTAGCTATGTCTTCAACTGTGACCTCTGCAATTTCTTTTGCCTCCGGAATTCTATCCAGTAACTCACTTCCTGAGAGATATCCTTCTATACTCAGATCATTTTGAATGGTTCCCCCTGTGGTGAGGATGTGCACTCTCGACGATGAATTTACCATGTTGTTAACATCCACATTCGTAGACTAAAAAGTTAGCTTGTTCATACCACTTAACTTTCAATAACTGTATATCCTAAGTATTCTTATCTTCTACATGGATGAAAACCTGCAACGTGTCTTCGATCAAATCAACGAGGAAGATACATTATCATTAGCAAAACAATTAATTGCCATACCAAGTCCTCCCGGAGGCGAAGGCCCCGTTGGGGTGTTTATGGCCGATTGGATGAAAGAAAATGGATTGTCTGGAAGGCTACAAGAAATAGGCCCTGAACGCTACAATGCGATTGGAAGAATTTCAGGAGTAAATCCTGCAGAAGGAAAATCTCTCATGTACAACGGCCATCTCGACACAAGCCAGGGTGGACTTGACCCTCATGATGAATATCTCGTTTACGGGGAATTGTCTAATCATAAATCTTGGCAACCCGTACCTTATATGGAAGACGGACGACTCTACGGCGCTGGAAGTTCCAATTGTAAAGGAAACGTTGCAACCTTTATGATTGCAGCAAAAGCAATCAAAGACTCCGGTATAGAACTCAACAATGACTTAATTCTTGCAGGCGTTGCAGCAGAAACTGGAAAGGCGGAGATAGATCAATACCAAGGTCCCCGCTATCGAGGACATGGGATCGGTACTCAACAATTACTCAACTCGGGGGTCACTTCTGACTATGCAGTCGTGGTGGAGAGCTCACGTATGCTAGTAAACTGGTCCTTGCCCGGTGTTCTTTACCTCAAACTAACTGTAAAAGGTCACCCCGCTTACATACCCTATATAGACAATGCACGGCATCCTATCTACAAAGCACTACCAATAATCGATGCAATACGTGAATGGGGTGAACAATACACAAAGGATAATGTCTATACTTATTCTGGTACTGATGGAGAACCACGTGGAGAAATTAGGCCAAATGTTAATGTAGGATCTATCCGAGCCGGTGCTCCTCCCAAACCAAATTACCAACCAGCAGTACTCAATATGTACGTTGATATCCGAACCTCTCCGGCACGATTGCCTCAGGACGTAGATCGAGAATTCCGGGCATTCGTTCGTGGACTCGATCCTGAAATTGAGGTTGTCACTTACCGATCTCAAACTGGATCTGCCCCCGAAGCAGCATTTGTCGAAGATCTAACCAACCACATAGAAAATTCATATCGAACTGTGTATCAAACGGATCCGATACCTCTACACTGGGAGCAGCACAGCAGATGGCACGATGTTATTATCTACCATGAACATGGAATCCCCTGTGTCAAGTGTGGACCTGGCCCCGGCCCTGAAGGATCTGACTACACCCGAAGATCTTTGAGCCCTGAAGAATTGGTACAGGCGGCAAAAATGTATGCATCAACCGCGTTATCAATCTGCCAAGTCGCCGAATAACTTCTATTTCCTGGCGCATCCTCGCTCATTTATTTCTGAAATATAATTCATAAATTCCAAACGCCCGGACCGGGATTTGAACCCGAGTCACGACCGTGACAGGGTCGTATGATAGGCCACTACACCATCCGGGCACTGCGTATTACTATCTGATTTTTAATCAATAGCGCTGCAAGCTACCCCACATTTAAACTTAAAACTTTGCAAAAACATTTGCTATATTTAGAAAAAACTATTTGTACTTTGAGTCCTCATACTGTGACAGTGACGAGAATCATCGAAGCACCTCGTCTGTAGAGTTAGCTGTGCGTTTGTTTTAACAAGATTTAAGTGGGTGCCATTCTAATAAAATCGCAGTCTTTCGTGAGCAACGTCTCTACACCCCCCACTTTAAAAGCAACCATGTCTGATAGATCTAATCATAAACTTGTACCCACACATGAACTTTTGGACGAAGATGAAGCCCTTTCTCTACTCGCAGAATATCGGGTTACTCTAACAGATCTCCCAAAAATAAAAATTTCCGATGCCGCATTACCTCCCAACGTTTCTGTTGGAGATATCATCAAAATAACTAGAGTTTCTAGAACAATTGACACGGCGACCGTTTACAGGATGGTGGTCGAATGAAACTCACCACCGATGATAGGCGCTCTTTATCCAAATCGTATTTCTCAAAATCACGTCTTGCTGAACATCATTTCCGTTCTTTCAATGCCTTCCTCGAACAAGGTATGCAAGATGTCGTATCTGAAAAAAAATTGATTGAAACAGACATTGGAGATAAAGGCGATGTTCCTCCTATCTATGTCGAACTAGGGAATATCCGGGTGACTACTCCTCGCGTGCGAGAAGCGGATGGCTCTGAAGAACTCTTGTATCCTCAGGAAGCCCGACTACGAAATCTCACTTATTCTGCCCCTTTATTCATGGAAATGCGCATTCTACAGGGCCGTGGGGACCATGCTAAAATATTAGACGAATCCGAAATTAAAATCGGAAGAATGCCTATTATGCTAAGGTCTAATGTTTGCAACATTTCCAATTTTACACCCGAAGAACTTATTGAAATTGGAGAGGACCCTGAAGACCCCGGTGGTTATTTCATAGTCAACGGTTCCGAACGTGTCCTAATGACTTCTGAAGATCTCTCTCCAAACAAAATCATAGCGGAATATGATTCCCGATATGGTGACCAAATCCAAGTGGCAAAAACATTTAGTCAACGCCGTGGATACCGTGCACTCGTACTTGTCGAACGTTCCCGAGATGGTATACTTGAGGTTAATTTCCCTAGCATATCTGGATTTGTAAATTTCGTTACGTTGGTACGTGCACTTGGATTGGAAAGTGATGAGGAAATTGTAAAAAGAGTATCAGACGATCCCGAGATCATCAAATTCATGCTAGAAAATCTCGAGGAAGCCACTGTACAAACCCACGAAGAAGCCATTCAGAAATTAGGTAGTCGCGTTGCAAGTGGGCAGGGGAGGAATTACCAACTAAAACGCGCAACATATATCATCGATCGCTATCTACTTCCTCACTTACATCAGTCTGGATTTTCCGATGAAGATACCCGCATTGCCAAAGCGTATTATCTCTGTAGAATGGCCGAAGCCTGTTTTGAACTCGCATTAGGCCGCCGCGCCCCTGATGACAAGGACCATTACTCAAACAAACGTTTGAAAGTCTCCGGGGATCTGATGCAGGATCTATTTAGAACTGCTCTAAACAAACTCGCCCGTGATGTGAAGTACCAACTAGAGCGTGCACATATGCGAAATAGAAATCTCACTGTTAGCACAGTTGTTCGATCAGATGTTCTTACAGAACGATTGGAACATCCACTTGCAACCGGGAATTGGGTTGGGGGGCGTTCTGGGGTTTCTCAACTAGTCGATCGGACCGATTTCATGGGCGTTTTATCTCATCTCCGACGATTAAGAAGTCCACTCTCTCGCAGCCAACCACATTTTGAAGCTCGTGATCTTCATGCTACCCAATGGGGTCGAATTTGCCCCTCTGAAACCCCCGAAGGACCGAATTGTGGTTTGGTAAAGAATTTTGCACAGGCAATGGAACTTTCACAATCTATTCCCGACGACCAAAAACTCGTACAAGAACTATTTTCACTCGGTGTCAATCGTCTACCCGGATTCGCCGAATTGAACCCAAACGCCGTCGCTGACGAGGAGGCATCCTAATCATGGTAAGGGAAGCAAAAGTGTACCTAAGTGGTAGTCTCATTGGAACTCATGCAAAACCACATGTTCTCGTATCTCGAATCAGAGAACTTCGAAGATCCAATTCCATGAGTGGCATGGTAAATGTCTCCTATAATGCTGGAACAAATGAAGTCATAGTCAATGCCGACGCTGGGCGGGCTAGACGTCCCCTTTTAGTTGTGGAAGATGGCGAATTAACCATCACCCGTGAAGAAATGGATCTATTCAATTCTGGGGAGCTCACTTTCTCCGATTTAACTAGTAGTGGACGAATCGAATTCATAGATGCAGAAGAAGAGGAAGATCTATTGGTGGCCTTAAATGAAGAGGATATCTCTCCCGAAACCACTCATATGGAAATTGACCCACAATTAATTTTCGGAATAGGAGCTGGAATGGTTCCATATCCTGAACACAACGCCTCTCCTCGAATCACGATGGGGTCTGGTATGATGAAACAATCTCTAGGAATGTGTGCGGCAAATTATCGAATTAGACCCGACACCAGGCAGCACTTACTTCAATACCCTCAACTAGCCTTGGTAACTACTCAAACATCACAACAAATTGGATACGACGATCGTCCCGCAGCACAAAACTTCGTTGTAGCAGTAATGTCATATGAGGGCTTCAACATTGAAGATGCTCTAGTTATGAATCAAGGTTCCATCGATCGAGCATTGGGAAGATCCCACTTTTTCAGGACCTATGAGGGAGCAGAACGAAGATATCCCGGTGGACAAGAAGACCGATTCGAGATACCTGACCAAGAAATTAGAGGAGCTAGAGGGGAAGAATCTTATATGCATTTGGCAGAAGATGGGATAATCGAACCAGAAACACTCGTCAGTGAAAACGACGTTTTGCTGGGGAAAACATCCCCCCCTCGATTCTTAGAAGAACCTAGTGACATGGGTGGACTTTCACCTCAAAAACGGAGAGAAACAAGTGTAACCATGAGATCTGGTGAAAAAGGAATCGTTGATACTGTAACTGTAATGGAAGGCGAAGATGGATCTAAATTGACGAAGGTAAGTGTTAGAGACCAACGAATCCCCGAACTAGGTGATAAATTTGCATCTAGACATGGGCAGAAAGGAGTGCTAGGTCACATAGCCCCTCAAGAAGACATGCCGTTCACTAGTGAAGGTGTCGTCCCTGACCTAGTCATAAATCCACACGCTCTCCCCTCTCGAATGACAGTTGGACATGTTCTTGAGATGTTGGGCGGTAAAGTAGGCTCTATAGAAGGGCGCAGAGTTGATGGCACAGCGTTTACAGGTGAAGATGGTGATAGCCTCAGACAATCAATAGAGGATCATGGATTCATGTCTTCTGGAAAGGAAACGATGCATTCCGGCGTCACTGGTGAAAAAATTCAAGCTGATATATTTGTTGGAGTCATCCTATACCACAAACTCTACCACATGGTTAGCAACAAATTACATTCACGATCGCGTGGGCCAGTCCAAGTCCTAACTCGACAACCCACTGAAGGCCGCGCCCGTGAAGGTGGACTCCGTGTTGGAGAGATGGAACGTGATGTACTCATCGGACATGGCGCAGCGCTGACACTAAAAGAGCGCCTCTTAGATGAATCAGACCGTGAGTCGATTCCAATTTGTGGTTCTTGCGGTATGGTGGCAATAGAACACAGAACATACCGCCGCGTGTATTGCCCCAACTGTGGAGAAGAAACAGATATACATGAGGTGGAAATGAGCTATGCATTTAAGCTACTTCTAGATGAAATGAAAGCCCTTGGAATCGCACCCAGATTAAAACTAGATTATTCGGTTTACTGATCAATTATGAGAACAATACAAACACCAAAAGAAATTAAGGCAATAACCTTCGGTTTGATGGACCCTGAAGAATACCGGGAAATGTCTGCAACCAAAGTGATAACTGCAGATACTTATGACGATGATGGATTCCCCATCGACATGGGGCTTATGGACCCCCGGCTGGGTGTTATAGACCCTGGCCTGGAATGCCGAACCTGTGGGCAACGAGCAGGGTCTTGCAACGGGCACTTCGGACACATCGAGCTCGCCGCACCGGTTATACACGTCAGCTTTTCAAAACTCATCCGAAGACTCCTCCGAACAACATGTAGAAAATGTTCGAGAATAGTCTTGAGTGAAGAAGAAAAAATCGGTATAAAAGATCGATATAAACGTGCTCAAGGGTTGATACTCTCTCCCGAAACTGTGGCTAAAGATATTGTCCGAATGACAAAGAAACATGACTTTTGTCCCCACCCCGAATGCGGTGCACAACAATACGACATTCAACATGAAAAGCCTACGACCTTTTATGAAGTACAGGATGTTCTATCGAGTGAATATTCTAATCTAATTCTCGGTGCAATGCAACCCGATACCGAGGACGAAACCTCCACTGGAGTTTCGCCTCAAGAGCTATCTGAAATAACAAAAATACCTATCGACCGAATCAACCAAATAATTTCTGGAGAGTTCCGACCTCTAGAAGAGGACAGAATTGCAATTCAAAAAGCACTCAAAGTGGATCTCACAGTAAAAGATGCCAATAAATTAATGCCATCTGAAATCCGCGATTGGTTCGAAGATATACCCAACAATGATTTAGAATTATTGGGAATCGATGCTATTAATTCTAGACCTGAATGGATGATATTAACCGTTCTTCCAGTCCCTCCAGTCACCACTCGACCCTCCATAACTCTGGATAATGGACAAAGATCCGAAGACGATCTCACACACAAACTCGTAGATATAATTCGTATCAACCAACGCTTTATGGAGAATCGAGAAGCTGGGGCCCCTCAATTAATTATCGAAGACCTTTGGGAATTGCTGCAATATCACGTAACCACCTTCATGGACAATGAAATCTCTGGAACTCCTCCTGCACGCCATAGATCTGGACGTCCTTTGAAAACACTCTCTCAGCGTTTAAAAGGGAAAGAAGGCCGTTTCCGTGGGAGCTTATCCGGAAAGCGCGTCAACTTTTCCGCACGCACTGTAATCAGCCCCGACCCCACACTCTCCTTAAACGAGGTAGGTGTGCCTGAACGTGTCGCGGTAGAAATGACACAGACCATGATAATAAATGAGTCTAATATCGAACATGTACGACTCTATGTTGCAAATGGTCCTGCTATCCATCCCGGCGCAAATTATGTCACTCGTGAAGATGGAAGGCGGCTCAAAATAACTGAGAAAAATTGCAAGGAACTTGCCGAACGAATCGAGATTGGCTGGACTGTAAATCGACATTTGATTGATGGGGATATCGTTCTATTCAACCGACAACCTTCCCTCCACAGGATGTCCATAATGGCACACGAAGTTGTAGTCATGCCCTACAAAACTTTCAGGCTCAACACAGTCGTTTGTCCTCCTTATAATGCAGATTTTGATGGGGATGAAATGAATCTTCACGCATTACAAAATGAAGAAGCAAGAGCAGAAGCACGTGTACTCATGAGGGTACAAGAACAAATACTCTCCCCCCGATTTGGAGAAAATATTATTGGGGCAATCCAAGATCATATCACTGGGACCTACCTATTAACCCATGAGAATCCTAGTTTCAACGAAACTCAGGCATTGGATCTACTTCGAACCACTAGCATTGACGAATTACCTCCTGCAGATTTCGTAGGGGATGATGGGATTGAAAAGTGGTATGGTAGGACAATTTTTTCTGAACTTTTACCTGTACAATTAGATCTAGAGTTCTCTTCTTCAGTAGGAGACACTGTTGTGATCCAAAGTGGTCAATTGATAGGCGGAACGATCGACGAAAAGGCCATTGGTGCATTTGGTGGTGTCATCGTCGATAAAATTTTCAAAGAATTCGGCTCAAACCGTGCAAGAATTTTTATAAACGAAGTATCTGGATTGGCAATGAGGGCAATAATGCATTTTGGATTCTCTATTGGAATCGACGACGAATCTATTCCAAAAACTGCACAAGGGCAAATAAACGAAACAATTCTAGACGCCCACCAAAAAGTAGCGGACCTAATTCAATCCTATGACGATGGTGATCTAGAAACACTTCCTGGTCGAAACGAATTAGAAACTCTCGAATTATTGATAATGGGGGTCTTAGGTGAAACTAGGAACGTCGCAGGAACCATTGCTGAGGAAAATTTCCCTGACATAAACCCTGCCGTTATCATGGCCCAATCTGGGGCCCGAGGTTCCTTACTTAACCTGACCCAAATGGCTGCAGCAGTAGGTCAACAAGCCGTTCGCGGAGAAAGAATAAATCGCGGTTACGAAGATAGGACTCTCAGCCATTTCTCCCGAAATGATCTCACAGCACCAGCACGCGGATTCGTTGAAAATTCTTATACCACCGGTCTCACCCCAACTGAATTTTTCTTCCACGCTATGGGTGGTCGAGAGGGGTTGGTAGACACTGCAGTTAGGACTTCTAAATCTGGTTATCTCCAACGCCGATTAATCAACGCACTCTCTGAACTCGAAGTTCAATATGATGGGACCATTCGTGACAGCAACAATAGAATTGTTCAATTTGAGTTCGGTGAAGATGGACTTTCTCCCACTCTAGTTTCTCATAACAGCGATTTCTCAATCAACGTTTCAGAAATTGCTCAGCGAGTTCTTGATCCTGAAACTACTTCTCCTCAATCAGAAGGTGTTGGTTTCAGCGTCCGATCAGATGGTCCAACCCGCCTCTCCGAACATGAAGATTCTCAAAAAGGAGGTAATTAATAATGGCAAAAGTAACAAGTGCAATCCAAGAACTCGTAAGCTCTAAAGACCTTCCAGTTCGTCTCAAAGAAGATCTAATTTCTACATTTCAAGAGTTAGATAAAGTTACAAAAACACAAGCACAAGCTATAGCAGACGAAGTAGAATTGGTTTACCTCCGATCTCGCGTCGAACCTCTTGAACCCGTGGGAACTGTTTCAGCCCAAAGTATTGGGGAGCCAGGAACTCAAATGACTATGAACACTTTCCACTATGCTGGTGTTGCAGAAATAGATGTCACTCAGGGTCTCCCTCGCCTCATTGAGCTGGTCGATGCTCGTCGCAACCCAAAAACACCCACAATGACAATTTACTTGGAAGGGGAATATGCACACGATCAAGAGAAAGCATATTCTGTAGTCTGGGAAATTGAGGCCTCTCCTCTAATAGCCCTTGGGACTATTTCTACCAATCTTGTTGAGATGCACCTCCAAATCCAGCTCAATAAAAATACTTTGATTTCCCGTGGGATGAAACCCGATCAAGTTGCAGCACTAATAGAAGATAAATTGGATGTTAATTTGACTAGAAAGGGACATAAAATAATTGTGGCACCCACCACTTCAACCTTCCGCGAACTACTTCAGTTGGTATCTACACTCCGAAATCTAGTGTTCAAAGGAATCGAATCTATCGACCGTGTGGTTCTCCGAAAAGAAGCAATCGATGACGATGAAGGTGAGTATGTTCTTTACACGGAAGGTTCTGCATTCGAAAAAGTTCTTAAAATAGAGGGGGTAGATTCCACCCGAACCACTACGAACAATATTCATGAAATAAACCAAACTTTGGGTATCGAAGCTGCTCGTGAAGCTATCATCAACGAAACAAAAGCAACTCTAGACGGACAAGGACTCGATGATGTGAATGTTCGGCACCTCATGTTGGTTGCTGATATGATGACGCACTCTGGAGCAATTGAATCCATAGGAAGGCATGGTGTATCTGGAAGTAAGGGGTCCGTCCTCGCACGGGCTGCATTCGAGGTAACTGTAAATCACTTAATCGAAGCTGCAGTTTATGGCGAAACTGACTCTCTCAGAGGGGTGACTGAAAATGTCATTGTAGGGAAACCAATCAAACTAGGAACTGGGGACGTTTCACTTCGTATGGACTATGGAGAACACGTACCCCCTGGCCTCAAAAAGAAAAGTAAACCCAAATCCTCTCCTAAACCAAAATCAATCGAAGTCACTCCTGATTCTGAACAACCTTCGTTTAATTTAACAGACCTTCCTGGGGTTGGCCCGAAAAAAGCAGAGGTCTTGTCTGAAGCCGGATTTACTACCTTGGAGGCTTTGTCAAATGCATCAGAGGACGATCTATGTGCCCTTCCTGGCATAAGCACTTCCTATGCAAATCAACTCAAATCCACAATCGAAACCCTTCTAAAATAAAACAAAAAATAATACTCAATATAAAAACATAAAAGCAAGATCTTTAAATATGTACACTCGAAAAACAACCCAATATAATGTCTAACGGAAAATACGCAGCACGAAAACTAAAGAAAGACCGCCAGAAACAGCGATGGTCAAATCCCACATATGCCCGAAGGGCCCGCGGCCTGGGTAAAAAATCCGATCCTTTGGATGGAGCACCCCAAGGCCGAGGAATCGTCTTAGAAAAAGTGGGAATTGAAGCAAAACAACCCAACTCAGCGATACGAAAATGTGTTCGAGTCCAACTAATTAAAAATGGGAAACAAGTAACTGCATTCTGTCCTGGAAATGCGGCCATATCCTTTATCGACGAGCACGATGAAGTTCTTATCTCTGGGATTGGTGGCGCAACTGGAAGGACCATGGGGGATCTTTCTGGTGTGAATTATAAAGTAGAACAAGTCAATGGAGTGAGTCTTCTTGAAATGGTTCGAGGAAACCGGGAGAAACCAGTACGTTAATTATGGATGAAGAAACACCTCAAAACCTCGATTCACCCACTGAAGAAATAACCATTTTCCCAATGTCCGATTTATTCGGCAAATGGAGTCTTCAAGATATTGAATACGCGGATGTAGGATTGCAACGATATATTGTACTTCGCCCATATTCCGACTCCCGCGGAAAACACTCTGCAAAACAATTTCAAAAATCAGAGATCAGTTCCTTGGAACGACTAGTTAACCGAATCATGTCTCCTGGAAAAAACTCGGGGAAAAAACAAAAAGCATCACAAATACTCAGAGAATCGTTCGATTTAATTCACAAAAAAACTGAAGAAAACCCCGTTCAAATTTTCGTTCGTGCCATAGAAAATTCCGCCCCCCGTGAAGAAACTGTCCGCTTAAAATACGGCGGTGTTTCTGTCCCAAAAGCAGTCGACGTTTCCCCTCAACGCCGTGTAGATCTTGCAATAAAATTCCTCGCTGAAGGGACTAAAACTGCATCTTTCAAGAAAAAAACTTCTGCACACCAAGCACTTGCAACCCAATTAATTGGAGCTGCGGAATATGATGCATCTACTTATGCAATTCGTCACAAAGAGGAAAAAGAAAGAGTTGCAGCAGCAGCCCGATAACTTTCGTTAATCCCTATCGATTTATGCCCATTCCCGACTAACGACATCCACGTATGTCAATCGAAAAAGAAAATTTACGTAGACTGGGCATTTACGCAGGATTGCTCGGACCGGCTATTGGACTCCTATCTGTTATAGTGGCAATTTATTTTGCACCTTGGTTCAATTGGACTGAATTTGCACTCAGCGATCTTGGAGTTGGTGAACTACCTGGTAGAATCGCACGATCTGCCCCCTCCAATGGCTTACACATTTTCATATTTAATACTGGAATGATGGTAGCTGGAATCGGTTTGGCCCTCTTCGTTTTCCTGACTCGAAGTCTTCATATAAGAACTTGCCATTACGACTCAATTATGTCAAAAATAGGCTATTCTCTCATATTTATTGGTGGACTCAATCTAGCATTAGTCGGATTGTTCCCCATTCCTTCTCCACTACATTTTCCTGTAGCAGCTATCTATTTCATCGCAACTCCCATCGGATTGGTTTTCGTAGGTGGATCCTACTTATCGGAGTCTCGTAACTTTGGCATCTTATTAATCCTCATAGGAATCGTAGCATTCCTGTCCATTGTTGAAATCGTGGCTCCTTACCTGCTAGATTTATACAGTGAAGGAATCGCAATACCCGAGATGGTTGAAGCGACCTTACTTTCACTTGGGGCATGGCTTATTTCCTATCGATTCTGGTCTCAAGAATCTAAAAAATAGCCCCTATACTGAAATGATTCTTCGTCAATTTCGATAGGAACCTTGATATCTCTGTACTTTTATTAAATTTATAGATATGGCAGAAACATCAGATCAACTAGTTAAGCCATCTGACTTAAGAGATATCTTCACGGGTGCAGCTCGGGTTTGGTGGTGTTGGCTAATCGGTGCGGTTGGCATTTGGCTCTTTTTCGGCACACTTGAAAATGAATGGAATTTCCCATGGCTTCCCCTAGGCGTAGCACTATTTTTGTTCGGATATGGGATTCTTAAAACTTTAGAGCATAGAAGTTCCGTGATCCAGCATTACGATTACATGATTAAATACGGACTCAAGCGAGCAGCCACGATGTTCAAATGCAATCTATGTGGTGCAATCTTCAATCAACCAGAAGGTGCGGATCTTTGCCCCGAGTGCTATGAGTCAGGCATCGTTGAAATACCCGTCTAATTCCTGATTAAATTCACCACCAAAGATATCCTCAACAAGCGTTTTGATATCTATTTTTTGAATCTCACGTGGGTATTTCCTTTTAAAATATTTAATTATATTTTCAATATCTCTTTTGAGAAATTCCTCTGCATTGACATGGGAAGTTTTTACAGCCTGTGGCCAATCAAAAATAGTTACTCCGTTATCCTCTACAAATACGTTGTACTCACTCAAGTCCGAGTGTACATACCCCTTATCAATAGCATTAGAAATTTCCTCCAAAATTAAGCCTAATGTGGCCACTATTTGATCTCCATCCAATCTAACTTCTGACAAATTTCCACCATCTACCATTTCCATTACTATCGCATGGCGATTCTGATCGATAGGACGGGGGACTGATACCTTTGGATATAATGCTTCTAGAACTCCAAATTCCTTTTCTGCAGCCTTTCTAGCCGTATACATCCACGAAAAATGCCGATTTTTCGATGTATAGTCTCTGTTTTGATTCACCTTTCTAAAGTTGGTGTATCCCTCTCGATGATATTTTAATGCAAGAGATTTATAAGATCGAACTTCATACACTTCTGATTCCTTTCCCACTCCTACGATAGAACCAAATTTTTCGATTACTTCCCGTTCTACAAAACTTCTAAGGGCAAGAGCATCATATCCTTCAAATCGGAGGCGATAACCCCTGTATTGGATTATTTTTTGTTCTATTAGGTGGTATTTTTTACATCTCTTAATGCGATATTCGATTTCTTTAGAAGATAGTCCTGATAAATCTGGAAGTTTACTACCATCTACCCATTGAGAAAAACGCATTCCGTGCTCTATACCTGATAATAAGTAGAAATCCTCGTCTTCCAATTCGCGAAAAAAAGATGAGACATTTCGAACCATGTTTGTAATTTATTTGATCTCTATTACTTCATAGCTAATCTTGGCTTCTCGAAACCGATCGATGTGATTCAAGATGGCCGAATCCGTTACTAAAAGGAGTACGTTCAATCCTCTCATTGCAGCTTCTGCGACCGCCACGGGGGTCCCAAAGTAAATATCCACACTATATCCTGCCATTCGAGCGGCAACCAATGCCTCAACTCCCGATACTGCGACCAGATCGTAATCTTTCCCATCTTTGACTTTTGCCCCCTTTTGAAATGGCCCATTCTCTAAGGACACTGGTGGGATTGATATGATACAAACAGAGCCAATTTCATAATCCAAAATCCCTTCAAAGTCAATCACACCTACTACCTCTCCTTTTTTTGCATTCCCAATTGCTTTTGCAGAGATAGTTTTTTCAGCTTCATTCTCTACATCTGCCTGAAGAAAACCCCTGACCATGGACAGTGCTACCGTTTCTCCCGCTCGAATTTCACCACCTGCGATGGCAGCTTCTATATCTACCTGGGTTAAAACCTCACCGGCAACATAATTTGTCAAGTCCCTCAACTTCTCATTTTGGACAATTAACCAATCCACGCCCTTCGGCGTGATCTCATACCTACCCCTACCTAGTTTTGATACATGACCACTGTCTGATAGTTCTTTCATATACTCACTAACAGCTTGAGATGTGATCCCTATTGAGTCTGCAATTTCTGCTTGATTAATCGCAGGCTGATGCTTGGCAATCTCTATAAGTATCAGGTACCGCTTTGATTCGCGCTTTCGGCTCAATACGGGCACGATGTCTCTGCGATCACTGTTCATATTTATTTTATGTCGGAAAAGAAAGTAAATCTATCTCTAAATTCAACAAAAATTGATTTATCCATTGCAACATACAGTTTGGTATGGCAGATCGTTGGAGATTCATTCCAGAAGAATCTTGGGACGCCCCCTTGAATATGGCCCTGGATGTGGCTGCTGCCCAAAGTATACATAATGGGGGCCCACCAACAATCCGAATTTACCGATGGAAACCCAGCTCTATCTCTATAGGCTATGCCCAACGGAGTACATCTATAAATTGGGAATATTGCTCGAAACAAAATATTCCGGTGGTCCGAAGGCAAACAGGAGGCGGTGGAATCTTCCATGATTATGTCGGTGATATTTCATATTCCATAATTGCACCCGTTTCCTCTTTTTCTACAGATGTATCCAAATCATATCGTGCGATGCTGGCTCCCATCATATCTACTTTTAAAAAATTAGGTGTGTCTGCAGAACTAGCAGGTTCTGCTAGTCCCGCGTTATATGCTCCTTCCTGCTATCTCCGAGAAATTCATCCCGCCCACGATATCTTGGTAGATGGGAAAAAAATAAGTGGAAATGCACAGAGGAGGTCCAATGATGTAGTCATTCAGCACGGTTCGTTGACCTACAAACACGATGTTGACCAATTCGCCTTAGTATTCTCTGACTTTGACATCAATCCTGATACAATACAGGACCACGTAACATCCATTTCTGAACAGGTCGGTTTAACACGCAAGGAGTCAATTAACGCTCTTACAAATTCTTTTTTAACTTGGTCTAATGCAGAAAGTGGAACTTGGACGTCATTAGAACTAAAACAAGCGGAAAAAATAGCACAAGAACTATTTTCTTCTGAGAACTGGACGAATAGAACATAGCATAAAAGGATAAATTCCTCGCATTCATTGATTCTCTATGAAGTGTACCAAGTGTGACCAAGATGCAGTTATTTTCACACCATATTCTGGATCCCACCTTTGCTCTACTCATTTTATCAATTCAGTCGAACGACGAGTTCGCCACCGAATCCGAACTGATGGATTGATCACTGGTTCTACCGAAGATGCCCCTTCACAATGGATAATCGGGGTTTCAGGAGGAAAAGATTCTGCAGTTCTTACTCATATTTTGCATAATATGCTAAGTAAGGATCCTCGCATAAAACTTACAGCTTTGACAATAAACGAAGGGATTTCTGGATACCGAGACGAAAGTCTTGAACTCGCTAAAAAACTCACTAACTCTCTAGGAATTGACCACGAAATTTTCAGCTACATTGATGAATTTGGACTAGATATGGATGAAGTAGTTGAAAAAAACCCCTTGAACCTCAATGCCTGTTCGTATTGTGGTGTTTTTAGAAGAAATCTTCTAGATATGGGGGCTAACAAACTCAACGCAGATAAACTACTTACTGGGCATAATCTCGACGACGAATCTCAGACCGCACTTATGAATTTCCTTGCAGGAGATGTGTCTAGGATAACAAAACACTTCGATGCTTCTTTGGCACCATTTCCTCAAAGAACCGAAACCGAATTTATCCCGCGTTCGAAGCCTCTTAGAGATATACCTGAAAAAGAAATCGCACTGTATGCATATCTCTTGGATATTCCTTTCTATAACGGTGATTGCCCTTATGCAGTGGATTCTTTCCGCGGGAAAGTTCGAGAATTAATTTTAGGCCTAGAAGACGATCATCCTGGTACTCGCCATTCTATTATGGCGGGGTATGAAGAATTCGCCACTATTGCATCATCTCATCGCCATTCTCACAAAGAATCTTCTCTACAGCATTGTATAAAATGTGGCTCTCTTACCACTCAAAAAATCTGTCAGAAATGCGTTTTCGTCGAAGCTGTTAAAGCCGCCTAACGAATAACGTCTAGTCCGTTTATTTGCTCTATCTCGCGCCTGCCTCCATCAGACCAGCGGGTATCTCCATCCGCGAGACTTCTAATTGGTGCACTCTGCATTCTTGAAGATGGTCCCAACACCTGGGCACTTTGCACACCTGTCATGATCGCTAGTACACGAACTTTTCCTTTATACTCTTCCTCTACCCGTGCACCCCAGATTACATTTGCAGTCGGGTCAAGCCGTTCTGTGATGTTATCTGCAATACCTTCGGCTTCTTTCAAAGTCAAATCCGGACCACCTGTTATGTGGACTAGTGCACCAGAGGCGCCTCGATAGTCTACATCTAGTAATGGATGGTTCATGGCATCCCGAACGACTTCTTCTGTCTTATTTTTGTCTTGGGTTTCTCCAACGAGCATCACTGCAACGCCCCCTGAAGACATAACCGCAGCCATATCTGCATAATCAAGGTTGATTAACGATGGCTGAGTTATCGTTTCAGAGATACCTTTGACAGTTTCTGCTATAATCTGATCCATCACTGAAAATGCTTTTCCAATTGGTAAATTGGGCACATAATCTAAGAGTCTATTATTGTCCAATACAATTATAGAATCTGCACTCTCGCGTAATGCTTCAAGACCCTCTTCCGCTTTAACCGTCCTGGCACGTTCGATGTTGAATGGGGTGGATACCATTCCAATGACAATTGCTCCTTGTTCTTTTGCAATCTTACAAACCACCGGGGCAGAACCTGTTCCAGTTCCCCCTCCCATGCCTGCGGTTACAAAAACCAAGTCCGCTCCACCTAGTACTTCTTTTACAGTCCCCGCAGCCATTTCTGTCGCGCGCTCTCCCATAGAAGGATCGCCACCGGCTCCTAGACCATTTGTCAATGATTTACCTACAAGAATTTTAGTGTCGGCTTCTATCATTTTTAAGTGCTGTTTATCTGTGTTTATGGCAACAGTTTCAGCACCATGGATCCCTATATTATATAGTCTGTTGATGGTGTTGTTACCTGCTCCACCACATCCTACGACAACAATACGTGGTTCTCCAAAGTCATCATCCCGAAGAGATGTTTTCTTTGCTCTTTCCTTTTCTTCATTTTGTAGAGCTTCCTGTACAATATCTAGCATAATTTATACCCTCACCCATGGCCTTGAATCACTAAATTCATATGGCACTTCATTTTCTCTTAACATTTCGCGAATGGCAGAGCGAATTGCTTCGCTTCGGTTGGGGAATTCTCCCCTTTCCACCATTTGCTCGACTTCTGCTATCTGTTGTTTCGGAATTCTAAGTGTTATTCGTTCCATTTTGGTTATTCTCCCCGTGTTTTGTAAGACGGAAAGTCATCAGGTGTATGACAACCCCCGGGACGGCCTATGACACATTGTCTTATTTCTGTCCCACATGGGGTGTGCATTCGTCTTACGTGGGTGTACCTTATCGTACTTTATATATAAAGGTTTCTACATTTTGTACTACAAATGTAAACTATTTCTAATTTTTTTTCTTTGTTTTTTTTCTATATTATTTCTATTTTCAGTATACATAACTTACTTTTTTTCTATTTTATCTACAAAATGGACTTTTTTCTCGTACGACGTAGATTTCTCTTTCACACCACATTTTTGCCAAATTGTATTACAATATATGGCTATCACCTTCCCCCTGCTTCAACTCACTGGTCTATTCTTTGCCTCTGTATAACAATGGTTAAATCACAAAAAACACTATAGTGCAGTACACCGGCTTTAACTCAGCCTGGTAGAGTGGTCGACTGTAGATCGACATGTCCCCTGTTCAAATCGGGGAAGCCGGACATTCTTTACAAATTTAATTCCCAATCGCAAATGATAAACACCAAACCGAAGTATCCGTGATTGGTGCCAAGTTAGCATAGCCCGGCCAATGCGGTCGCCTCGAAAGCGACTGTCCTAATAAGACACGGGAGTTCAAATCTCTCACTTGGCGTAAAAACGAAATTCAACACCTCCTACAACACCCCACGAATGGCACAAAAACACATGCAACCTTTACACATCTCACGTAGGGAATTAATACTGGGTTTAATCGCCACAACAGTTGGGTGTATTGAAAAAGTTCGGAATTCTCCAATTGGGACGCCAGAAGAAGAGCCCATAGAACATTATGCAAAAACAGCCACTCCAACAGCCACTCCAACAGCCACTCCAACAGCCACTCCAACAGCCACTCCAACAGCCACTCCAACAGCTACTCCTGAAGCCACTCCAACAGCTACTCCCGAGAAAGACTTGAATGACAATCCCTATGGTACTTATGAAATTTTAGTATCCTATGAAAACCCTGGATCAACACCACCATCAGATTTCACATACGAAGAGGTGGTTAAAGAATCAATTATATACTGGAATGGAGTTCAGAGTAAACTCCCCTACCCTGTTTCATTAAAATAT
Organism: Candidatus Hikarchaeum yamanae; assembly: GCF_009889665.1. Classification (NCBI taxonomy): domain Archaea; kingdom Methanobacteriati; phylum Methanobacteriota; class Candidatus Hikarchaeia; order Candidatus Hikarchaeales; family Candidatus Hikarchaeaceae; genus Candidatus Hikarchaeum; species Candidatus Hikarchaeum yamanae. Next base: position 110,281 of record NZ_WTZR01000002.1, read on the forward strand.
ACTCCGAAAATAGTAGATGCACATATTCTAATCCAATTTCAAGTCCCCGGTATCTGCGGCGACAAGGAGGGGGACGAAGTTGTAGGATGTGCACAGGTTATACATGCAGGATCTCGACAACCCACTTTCCCGGTAGAACTTCAAGTATCAGACCGATTTCAAAAAGAATACACTTCCCAAATCACGAGACATGAAATAGGGCATGCAATAGGATTGAAGCATTCTAATGATCCTGCATATGCCTATCAATATGAAAGTGCCAATAACGAATTAATAGAATTAATGGCACCTTCTTTAATCTCACAACTTGGAGATCTAAGAGTGGGAGTGTGGGAACGAGGTACCTATACTTGGAATATCACCGATTTCAATGTATACATAGACTATGGGGAATTTTACAACGATACCCACAACCGAATAAAACGCCAGGTAGAATATGCGTTAAGATATTGGGAATCTGATCCCCACAATTACTTATCAAGACAAGTTTCGTTTGAACTATCTGATAATCCCAATTCTGAAATCACAATTAAATTTGCAGATGCTACTGACTGCCCGGAAGGTGAAGACTTGTTTTGTGGGGACTTTACAGGAAATGATTATGACTCCGATGGGGTGTATGATCAATACTATCAACTAAGACTTCAAATCCCAAGTAAGACCGTAGAATATTTTTCATGGTTGGTTGGGTATGGGATTGCACAAACATTTAGAATTGATTCGAATGCAAACCGAGACCTCCCCGCCCCCTTCCGCAAGCCATATACTGAATCACAATGGACCAACTGGTGGAAACTATATCAATACTAATTTTGAGAACATTAACTCTCTGATGGTGGGTAAATATCACGGTAAACCCGACCCCAAATAGACCACACCGTTAAGGTCCCAATGACGCTTACTGGGATCGAAATCAGCCATCCAATTAGTGGGATGATTGCCACAATCGAAGCAATAACTGTGATCAAAAATATGGCCAATAAAACGTATAAAAAGCCAATGAAATAGGTGCGATCAAACAACAATGAGGTTATTTCACTCACTGAAAATGCAGTAACAAGTTCTCGGCTGTTTGCATATGCCAAAATGGGTGCGGGGACGATATAATAACCATATAGGGTCAGTAAAAGAATGATCCCAATAAATGATAAAATTGCAGGCACCATCTGTTCAGTTAGTAACGCTATGTCGGACTCTCCTGCAGCTGCCAAAGCCGTACCGTATTCTATAAAACTAGAAATCGGATATATTGACAGAAACAACAAGGAAAACAGAACAATGGGGACAATTGTATAAACCGTGGAAATCACCGTTAATGAGAATCCATCTTTGAGCATAACCTTAAGACCTGAGCGCGATCCCGAACGGAGAGCAGGGGCTCGATCATCCCCTGAAGAACGAGATCGAATGAGTTTTATGACGTATCCTTGCAGAAATAACATCATTAGCACAACTGCGATTAAGGATACTATCAATAGTATCATTGAAAACGAATTTACACCATTCTCTGCCAAAGAAACTATTGCAAACATAGTGGCTAAAGTAGGGAGTATCACTAGCACGCCGAACAAGGAGAAACCTAGCACCATTCTGAGGTTGTTTGTAACATATTTTAGCGACTCAATGAGCATGAATATGATATGCCAAGAGGAGTAGATAACACCTTTGGAATAAATTAACCTTTAAATTATACGTGTGAGAGTATAAGACACACTTACGATGCCATATAGAAAAAGCAAGGAAGAGATAGTAGACAAAGGAAATTATGAGGATCACGCAGAGATATTGGAACAATATTCTGCAGAAGATTACCCCTACTATGAAGCAAACAAAGTTCCAAATTTTGTGAAATATCAAGAAGAAGTAGGATGGCTTGATGAAATGGAAAAGTATTGGGGCAAGGATTGGGGTTCCCAAGGAATTGGCCGTTTGACAGATGTGGCTGTTAGATATCCAATGCCCCACGAAGTCCACCCCATGTGGTCCGACGATTCAGCATATTTCATGGCACCCAAAGAATTCCCTTCTATAGAGGAGATTAGGACAAATCATGATATGATGACTGATATACTCAAAGAAGAAGGAGTCAATCTCCATTGGTGGGAATTTGATTTCCCCCCCGAGGGACCTCATGGTTTACTAAAAAGAACCATGTCAAATATAGGATTGGTGATAAATGGAGGTGCGATCATGCCGAGAGCGGCTGCACCATGGATAAGGGGAAGAACGCGACATGCGATGCAATGTTATGTGGAAATGGGAATTCCCATACTTTTGACCATACACGGACATGGAATTCACGAGATAGGGGCAACTCAGTGGTTGGCAGAAAACATCTGGATGACCTACTTATCTACTGATGGAAACCAAGAGGCAATCGACCAAATTACTCCTGTCATGCGCGCTTCTGGAGTTGAACATATACAAGTCACTCGCCCCCCCGGTCCCCATGAATCATTTTCGTGGAGAGACGGACATTGTATGCACCTAGATATGTGGTTTGCACCAGTAGATATTGGATTGGTACTATTATATCCTGGATTCTGTGATTATGAAACACAACGATGGTTGAAAAGTCAAAACGTGGAGATTATAGAAGTATCTGAAAAAGAACAAAGAGAGAGTTTTCCTTGCAATTTGATAATATTGGAGCCAGGTAAAGTGATGATCAATGGTGCAGCAAAAGAAACAATCAAAAACTTAGAATCTAGAGGAATCGAAACGATTTCAGTCGACTTTGATTACGCCAAAAGCTATGGTGGTGGTATTAAATGTGCAACTTCATTCCTTCGAAGAGACGAGGGACCTCACATTGAAGAATTAGGAGAAGGACCGGCACATTAAACTCAAAAAAATTTCAAAAATTATAGCCTAGAAATATAATCTAAGATCGAGTCGGGCAACGAAGTTAATTCATACCCAAAGTCCTCGGCCGCCCGGGAATGACTCACAATTGGTGGCCTCCCCCATGGCTTCGCATCATCATTCCAAGTAACTGGTGTACCTGTGAGTTCCTCAATGAGTGCTGCTAGATCTCTAACCGAAATCGTATGGCCTCCTGTATTATAAACTGGATGTGAGGGTGAATCTGCATCCAAAATGAGACTAATTAGACGTACTGCATCGTTTACGTACACCATATTGAGTTGATCATCTGGGGACAGATCTATCTCGCATGCTTCTCCAGCCACTGCCTTTTGAACAAACTCCGCCGCCCACATGAATTTTCTCCCAGGCGATGTGATGTACCCCCGAATCCTTCCAGGTCCAAATACCAAGCTAGGTCTGACTCCATGAACACTCAAACCATGATTTGCCGCATAAACAAGAGATTGGTGCTCATTCAATTGTTTGGTGGCTGCGTAAAGAGTTTCATTTGGATATCGATAATACGAAGGTAGTGGTTTTGATTCCTCTGTGATAGTGTGTCCATCTGGGTAGTCATAGGACTTTCCATAGATTCCATAGGTACTCGTCCAAACAACTCGAGACACATCATGCTCAACAGATGCGCGGAGTACGTTGTCAAAACCCATGCAATTTACTGCAACCGCTTTGGTTGGGAATTTATGAGATGCACCGCCCACTATGGCAGACAAATTAACAATTTTTTCAACACCTTTGGTGCTGACCAACTCTGAAATATATTCATAATCTGTCACGTCACCTTGGACCAACTCGATAGATGGATGTTTCAAAAGTTCGTTCGGGGCCACATCCATGCAGATTACCTCATTACCTGAATCTGCTAGGTAATTGGCCAGGTCGATTCCAATGAAGCCAGATGCTCCAATAATTAAAATAGTCATTATCCTGTTTATATTGTACAGGGGACATTATCAAATATTGGATTTGAACAGGCGAAAAATCCGACGCATAATTGGCATATTTTGCCTATAAGAAGAATTATCTTGATCAGCGCACTACATTTGCACAAGTACATTTCTTATTTAATTTTCATTTCACCATGCCTTCTCCATTTTCTCTACAAAATTTGAGTTCGGGAGTTCAAACTTTTAAAAACGATGGAAGAAGCAAAGTTCTAGTCTCTGTAGCACTTGGCTGGTTTCTAGTTTTAGGCATGCGTCTTGTTATGCCCGTTATTTTACCCGGGGTCATCCTTGAATTTGATTTATCTTTAACCGCAGCAGGGGGTGCAATTACTATACTGTGGATTGCATATTCGGTAGTTCAATTCCCTGCTGGAATTTTTTCAGATAATTTTGGTGAACGCAAGATTCTCACTTTGAGCATTTCGATTGGAACTCTTGGAGCTATCCTCTTTTCACTTACCTCTAGTTTCAACTTTTTTATATTCGCCTGTATAATTTTCGGCCTGGGATCTGGTCTCTTTGGAACTCCTCGTGTAACTTCACTCTCAAAAATATATCCTGAAAATGATGGAACAGTTTTAGGATTCACTTTCTCTGCAGGCAACTTTGGATCTGCCGTATTACCCTTCATTGCTGGTATTTTGGCGACCTATTTCGGATGGAGATTTGGATTTATTTTTTGCATTCCTATTTTTATCATCACAATTTTCTTACTTTGGAATTCTCCATTCAAACCCCCTTCATCTTCAACATGGGGGCGTTATGAAGTTTCTAAAAACATCCGACTACTTATCGATGGATTGTCTAAAAGAGATGTTTTATTAGTTAGTAGTGCAACTCTTTTATCCGTTTTTACATTTCAAGGATTCACATCATTCTTTCCCCTCTTCCTCATCACTATGAAAAGCACCAGTGCTACTATGGCAACAACGATTTTCTCTGTGTTCTTTATTACTGGTGCAATATCCCAACCCATTTCTGGGATAATTTCTGATAAATATGGAGAACGAAGACTACTGTTATCTCTTGCAGCATTGCATACTATTTGCCTCTTGTCACTACCTTTCATCCATGGCACTGTTCCCTTAATTCTTCTCTCAATCCTACTCGGAACCCGTGCAGGACTTGCACCTGTAAATAATGCTTACTTGGCTTCTTCCATCCCCTCTAAAGTACAAGGATCTGGACTGGGACTTCTAAGATCCATTTTCATTGGTCTTGGGGCTTTGGCTTCTTTTATGGTTGGATTTATAGCAGATAACTATTCTTTTGATCTCGCATTCATATCTCTGGGTGGTTTGTTTTTCATAGCCACCGTGTGCTATTTCTTCCTACCACCTTCGCGAGAATAATCCGTTTATTCCTTTATCACTTCTATCCCCTGATCTCGAATCCTCACAGGGTCTAATGCTTCCTCACGTAGAATTTGGTCATATTCCCTCTCACATTGTTCAGATGTTTTCTGTAGATCCTGTGCTCGCTTACATAACTCATCTATATTTTCAGGGATCTCCCTCCTGTGAACAATCCAATGATTTATTAAATCACTCATTCTCCGAATTGGAGATGTAAAATGCCCATAAACATCGAAGTTCAATGCATGGTGTCCACCAAATGGATCTGCCATATACATGGCCCTTGGCATTACTTTTAAGACCGATCTTTTTATTTTTTCAATTTGATACCCCTCTGCTGCTTCTATGGCAACATTGACGGCTATTCTTGGATCTTCCAAAGAAGCAGATGGGATATTTATTCCTGGGAGTTTTTGTATTTCTTGCAACGCAGAATCCCATTCCCGTGGAGTAGGCTGTGGATGGACTCTATACATAGCTTCTACCCCTCTATTCCACATCAATTCATGGGTCACGGCCTTATTCGCTTTAAGCATGCATTCTTCTACTATCATATGCGACCTATCCCTATTTTGATTAAGAACAAGGGACCCGTCATCTTTTCGCTGTTTTTGTAATCTTTCTGTGACTTCATAAATGGTTTTACACTCTTTGTGCAGTGGCAAATCCGGATCTCCTAATCTTTTTTCACATTCTCTATATGTTAGCCGTTCATCCGATCTAATCACAGATTTATATATGTCTATTGACTCATAACTCAGTGTATCTCTGTTAATATACATCTCCACTGTGTGCGCCAACCGATCTTCTCCCGGAACCAAGGAGCAGACATCTTCTGCTAAATACCTGGGTAACATGTGTATCGTGTGCCCCGACATATATGTTGAATTTCCCCTTTCCATGGCCAATTTCCAGGTTTTCGTATCAGGGGTTACATAATGCGTCACGTCTGCTATATACACCCAAATTCTGTATCCCTTTTCTTCCTCGGTAATACTAAGAGCATCATCAAAGTCTTGTGCACTAGCCGGATCTGTTGTCCACGTGGTAAGTTCCCTCAAATCCCTTCTATTTTCAAGCTCAAGTGAGACTTCTTCTTTATTTCCATCCGCCCACCCCTTCGCCTCATCAATAACATCTTCTGGAAATTGGTCTACTATCCCCAACTTCTCTAATAGGGATTCTCTTTTTCCAACTATTTGTTTGTAGACTTCCTCTGGAATTTTAATCGGACCGTCATTTCCTCCCTTTTCTTCTCTCTCTTCGTTCATGCTCTACAATACAAATTTTAAAGCTCCCTCCGATTTATTTTTTTCCATGCAGGTTATTTCTCGCCACAACCTCCGAAATGACACTATACGCGCCTTTGAATCTTCAATTCTATCTACTTTCGGCGTCGAGCTACCCGGATCAACATATGAGTTAGTTGAACTATCACATTCCCAAATTGATTTGGTTCTACTTGACAAGGAACCTCTCGCATGTTATATTGATGGTTCCCCTTCTCTTACAGTAAAAGGTGCAAATACCTATGCACCTTCTAAAAACATTGTATTTGTGGACCAGGGAGCAATCCGCTTTGTTTCCAATGGCGCCGATATAATGAAACCTGGGATAACCAGAGTGGACTCTTCAATAGAACCTGGAGACATAGTGATCGTCCTCGAAGAAGCCCACGAAAAAGCACTTTGCATAGGGCGATCGATTGTACCTACTGCTGATATGCTTGGAAGTTCTGGAAAAGCTATTGAATCAATCCACTACGTTGGCGACGAAATCTACCATTTTTTCTGATCAAACTCAACTCATTTCTTCATCCACATCATAGCGCGTGTCACCGTCATATATGTATGTGATCTCATCCTCTTCGTCCTGCGTTTTTATATGGGAGTTATCACAATATGGTTTGTTTTTCGACAAACTACACATGCAAATAAATGCAGGCTCCTCACTAGCTGGTATTTTAAAAGGTCCTTTTTCCTCATGTATCACAAATCTTGCCATATCTGAACTTTTCTTTTTCAGATGTAAAAGCATTACAATTCATTCCTATTATCTGCATATTTAATCCTTAAAATCTTACCTATTCAAACAAATTTAACATAAAAATCCGGCCGTAAGAACTATGCCCTCTCCTGCGCTTTATCTACCTATGGGATTTGTGGACAAACTTCTTGGTGGCGGTAAACATACCATCGAAGATTACATAGCTCTAGATAGCGACGATATCGAGAAAACAGCGGCAGGAACATTTCAAGTTCACATTGCTGAAATTTCAAACATAGAGGATGTCATTGCGGTTAAAGACAAAATCTATGACGGCGACCTAGTAATTTCCAATATAACTCGATTAAGAACTAAAGATTCACTAATGAATCGTATTACTACTGAGTTAAATCAGGTAGCACAAGAAGTCGGTGGGGATATTGTTCTAAGCGGAGACGATCAAATAATCGCTGCCCCTGCTGGGGTCGTGATCAGCCGAGAAAAGATCGGACAGAAGTAATTTTTCCACAAAAATATTTTTTATTCAACATCTTTCTTCATAGCTTTACGCCGCGCTTTGGAATCTTTCCCAGTAGCTTTAAGTAAAAATTCATTTTTCACTGAAACGGCATCTGCAGCTAGTTCTATATCTCCATTTGCAATTATTTCTGGTATCGGAAGCTCTTCAAAATCTACAATGAGGGTATCTTTCTTCCCCGGATATTTCCCCGCGCCAATGCTCACTTTTTTAAATATAGGGTTTACTGGATTTTCCACAACATATAATTCTTGACCCTCTTGAATTTCTGCACCTGTTATTGGTCCAAAATATTCTTCTACTGCTCCTTTTAGATCCACTATTCTCTCTTCCAACGTAGACCCTCTTTTAATTTCATATTCTTTCATTTTATATTTTTTTTATCTCCTATCTTTGTTGAATCTTCTTTCAATTAATTTTTCGTCAATATATCCTTTCCTACACATGGGGCAAATATCCCCTTTCCGCAAGGACGATTCATATACTGGGGTCTGATATTCACATTGCTCACATATATACACTGTTTGAGTGTCTTTCCTTCTTCCTCTTATTTTCCCTACGGGATCTTGATTTTCCCCTTCTCCCACTCTCAACTCCATATCCTCTTGATTTGGAAATTCTACTACTATTTCTTCTTCTATTTCATCTTCTCTCAAAGATTTAGGAATCAATCCCCCTCCAAATTCAATATTCTCAATAGATGCATCTGGAAGCCCGGCATTAAACCCTTCATCCTCGCCAGCCACTTCTGGCCATTCTTCTACCTCCTCTTCAATAAATTCCACCCCACTCCTCTTTCCATTACCTTCTAAACTTTCCCCAACTTCTTCTTCTAAATCCCTCTCCGAATCCATTTCATCATTTTCAATTTTTTGTTCTTCTATCCCTTCTACTACTGGCTCCACCCCAACTTCTTTATGTTCACTTAAAATCCGAGTTTTACCACACCTAGAACACATTCTATATTCTTGAATGACAGTAACAACCTCTCTCCCTTGTTCATTTCTTTCTTCCGACCTCTGAACATCACCATACGAGTGACCAAAGATACATAGAACTCCCATTAATTTACCAGACACTTTCCTTTACCAAAAAGCCTACCTTTTATCATTTTAATTTTAGGTTCTCTTTCATGGCTTCTAATTGTTTCCTTGAAAACAAAGACGTAGGGCGATCCATGTGGACTCCGATTTCCCCAGAGAAAACTTGTAATCCAATTTCCTGTACCACTCGAGGAAGTGAATACCCCTTTCTGATCCATTTTCCCATCTCTATTTCTCTGCCTATTCCCTTTCTCCAATTCTGCTCATACATGTCAATCGTATCTATTTTGTTTGGATTAACTATACTTGCTGCACAGTTTGATGCTATCAGGCCATAAACTATTCCCCCTCCTGTGAATGGTTTCGTTTGGCTCGCCGCATCTCCTATCAAAAATCCCCTCTTAGTACTAACACTTCTAGGGGGGCCAATTGGTATCATTCCTGAACATCTATTCTCCACTTGAACTCCCTGAGAGTCAATTAATTTCTCAAATTCTCCTATTATATCTATGTCGGGACTCCCTGCAATTCCATATTCTACACCTGCATTTCCTCTTGGTATCCGCCACGAGAAGAATCGTGGAACATTTAGATAAACATCAACAAAGTTCCCAAAGTCCACTGTAGATTCAAATCCAAGAATTCCATGCAGTAATTCATCTGGTTCTCTTATTCCTAGCGAACGTCTAACTCTAGAATTTGGCCCATCACACCCTACCACCATCTTGGTATTCACTTCTCGTTTTCCATCCGGTCCTCTAACCTTGACAACCACTCTCTCTTTTAGTTCTTTGACACCGATCACTGTGCTTCTCTCCTCTATTTCTGCACCGGAATCAATCGCCATTTTTGCCAGACAACGATCCAACCCAACTCTATCAATTACGTTGGAAATGGGTTCATTTTTATAAAATGTATGGGCCCTTCCATCTGACCCATTCACATGAAATCTCGCACCAAAAATTTCATTTTGAATTAACTTGGATTTATTTTTCTCAGATATATATCTCCATAAATCCAAACTCACATGCCCCGAACATGATAGGGGAGCTCCCACTTCTCCCCCTTCAAACACGACGATTTTGTTCCCCAACTCTGCACTTTTATGTGCAAAGTGAGACCCAGCAGGACCTGCACCTACAACTACAAAATCATACATTCTACTATCTATATTTGCATTCCACTACTTGAGTTTCCCTTTTAGATACTGTGCAGTGTATGATTTCACATTCCCAATTATATGTTCCGGTGTTCCTTCGGCCACTATCTCTCCGCCCTTCTCTCCTCCCTCTGGACCTAAGTCAATTATATGGTCTGCATTTTTTATCAAATCAAGCTCATGCTCAATAACCACTACTGTATTTCCTCTATCTACTAATCGGTGCAATACCTCGATCAATTTAGCTTCATCTTCAGGGTGAAGCCCTGTAGTTGGCTCATCCAATAAGTATAATGTATTCCCCTTTTCTCGTTTCCCCAACTCTTGAGACAACTTTACTCGCTGGGCCTCCCCCCCTGATAATGTCGTAGACGATTGCCCAAGTTTCATATATCCCAATCCCACATCATATAGCAAATCTAGACTTCGAAGAATTTTCTTATTATTCTCAAAAAATTCTCTTGCTTCCTCTATCGACATATCAAGAACATCTGCAATATTTTTCCCCTTATATCTGACCTCCAAAGTCTCATCATTATATCTTGACCCTTTGCATTCTTCGCACACGACATATACATCTGATAAAAAGTTCATCTCTATCCTCACATCACCTTGACCATTACAAATCTCACATCTCCCTCCTTTGACATTAAATGAAAATCTACCCGGTTTATATCCACGCTGAAGGGCAACTTTAGTTTTCGAAAATAATTCTCGGATATATGTGAATACTCCTGTATATGTTGCAGGATTCGATCTAGGAGTTCTGCCTATTGGATTTTGATCAATTAATCTTACACTTTGAATTTGATCATATCCTTCTATACTTCCATGACCACCCGGAACAATCGATCTATTTTTATGAATTTTCTGAGCTAAACCTTTGTATAATACCTCGTGAATTAAAGTAGATTTCCCGGATCCAGAGACACCTGTAATAACCGTTAAAATACCCATAGGTATGGAAACATCAATATTTTTTAGATTATGTTGAAATGCATTTTTGATCTCTATATTTTCTTTTGGGGATCTCCTTTTTTCTGGTATTGGTATTTCCATCTCCCCTGAAAGATATTTCCCAGTTAGGGAATCTTTGCATTTCATAATTTGCTCCACCGTTCCCTGTGCCACCAATTCCCCACCATTCCTCCCGGCACCCGGGCCTATGTCTGCAATATAGTCTGCCCGAAACATGGTTTCTTCGTCATGTTCCACAACAATCAGTGTATTTCCCATATCTCGCAATCCCTCGAGGGTATTTAACAATCGATCATTATCCCTCTGATGGAGTCCAATAGATGGTTCGTCTAACACATACAATACTCCCACCAATCCAGATCCAATTTGTGTTGCAAGCCTTATCCTTTGACTTTCTCCCCCTGAAAGAGTTCGCGCCTCCCGGTCCAAAGTCAGATATTCCAATCCCACCTCGCACATAAATCTCAACCTAGAATGAATTTCCTTTATAACCTGTTCTGCGATCTGTTTCTCTCTGTCATTTAATTCTTGATCTAAATTTGTAAAATAAAGCAGAGCATCTCCTATGCTCATTTGATTGATTCTTGTTATGCTATTTCCTGCAATTTTAACCGATCTGCTTTCCGGTTTTAACCTGGTACCTTCACACGAAGCACAAGTAGTTATGGCCATATATTTCTCAATATGCTCTCTAGTTGATTGAGAATCTGTCTGAACATATCTTCTTTCTAAACTCGGAATTATTCCTTCGAATGGGCCTTCTCTCCATCTCATTCCCCTCCTGGTCCACCTCCTCAATTGCACTTTCTCTTTCGTTCCCCACATAAACGCATTTTGAACCTCCGGGTCCAATTCTCCAAATGGGGTATCCACCGACACTCCAAAATGGTCCGACAACGAGTCTATCCAACCCTTGTAAACTGGTGCTTTATAATTCCATGGACCAATCGCTTCTTTTAGAGGGGCATTCTTATTTCTTATCACCAAATCTTGAACTACTTCTTTCATATGCCCGAGGCCTTCACATTTCGGACATGCACCATGTGGACTGTTAAATGAAAAAGATCTGGTTTCTATTTCTGGCAAATCTATTTTACAATTGCTGCAAGCAAATTCTTCGGAAAATTCTACGACCAATCTCGAATCTGTTTTACCCGAAAGATCTCCAGTTCTCCGAAATTGGGCACCTAGCTTTATATCTGAAGAAGGATCTGGAACAATAATTTTTATTACGCCTTTTGCTTCTGTCAATGCCGTCTCAACAGAATCCGTAATCCTTGAACGCGCATTTTCAGACACTTCTATTCTATCTACTATTATATCAACCGAATGATCATATGTTTCTTCCAATTCCGGGATCTCTACGGCCAAATCATATTCTTCCCCATCCACTTCTGTCCGTGTATACCCTCTCGCAATCAAATCTTTGAATAGTTCTTTGAACGCCCCCTTTTGATCTCGAACTACCGGGGCTGCAATTTTTATTTTTGACATTTCGGGCAGTTCTAAAATGCGATTTACCATTTGTTGAGCCGACTGCTTTCCCACTTCTTCCCCACAAATTGGACAATGTGGAATTCCTATCCTTGCGTATAATAACCTCAAATAGTCATGCATTTCTGTTACAGTTCCCACAGTCGATCTAGGATTATTCGCTGCGTTTTTTTGATCTATCGATATTGCGGGGGATAAACCCTCTACCGACTCAACCTCTGGCTTATCCATTTGACCAAGAAAATTTCTCGCATACGCACTCAAAGATTCTATATACCTCCTCTGCCCCTCTGCGTAGATCGTGTTGAATGCCAACGACGATTTTCCAGACCCTGAAACACCTGTAATTACTATTAATTTATCTCTTGGGATTTTTATGTTCAGATCTCTAAGATTGTTTTCCGCCGCCCCCCTTACTTCAATATATTCTTTTACCATTATTATTATCAACTATAATCCCAATATAAATTTCGCAACAACCACTGCTTATTCTCCCTACTCATTACACTCTTTCTGGTAACCATCCTCCATGGATTTCTAAATTTGCACCACTGATATAATCTGATCCCTGACCAAGGAAAAACAGCATGGATTTTGCCATCTCTTCCAACTTAGCCGGCCTTCCCATCGGAATTTTTGCGGGAAAATTATCTGAATTTTCTACAACATATGGGGACAATAAATTAACTGTAATCCCACTCCCTGATGTGTCAGAAGCAAGCATCCGCGTAAACATCTGAACTCCTGTTTTCGAAACGAAATATGGGAAATTCTTTGTGTTAACTAACCCCTTTTCACTTGAAGCATAACCTATGTTTATTATTCTTCCCCATGCATTTTCACGCATTTTTGGAAGTGCCCTTTTTGAACATAGATATGTGCCTGTGAAGTTAGTCGCCATTACTCGCTCCCACGTTTCAAAATCAATATCTTCCCAATGTATTGGGGCATAATCCCCTACATTATTAATTAATATATCAACCGATCCCAACTTACTTTCTATTTCTTTGAATAGACATTCTACCCCTTCTGGATTTCTTATGTCCGATTTCATTTTTATCACATCAACCCCAGTTAATCTAATTTCTTCCACTGCTTTTTCTGCTAGCTTTTCATTTTTCAGATAATGTATCACGACCTGCGCCCCACATCTTGCCAATTCCAATGCAAACTCCTTTCCTATTCCTCTAGAACTACCTGTCACCAATGCAACTTTCCCCGAAAGATCTAGTAGACCACTCATTAGTTTTCCCTACGCTTCTCTACATACTATAGACTATCCATCTCCGTGTTCATCGACAATTACTACTTTTCCTTCAATTACATCTATATTTATCAATGTTTTAACTTGATACCCCTTATCCCCCGCTCTATTCTCGCCCCCCACTTTGTTTATAACTGCAATAACGTCAACAACCTCTGCACCTATTTTCTCCAACGCTTCCATTATCGCAATTATGGTCCCTCCTGTGGAGATAACATCATCCAACAAAAGAACCCTATCTCCCTCTCTAATGTCATTTATATACATCTCATTTTTCGAATATCCCGTTTCTTGCATCAATGACACTTCTCCCTCTAGTCCGTATTCTCTTTTCCGGACAACCACTAGAGGTATGTCTGTAACTAGTGACAGGGCAGTGGAAATGTGTATTCCCATAGCTGCAGGTGTAACTATTTTATCAATGTTTTCTAAGTTCTCCCTCTTAACTTTGTTAATTATTTTAATCACAATTTCTCTCAGGAGCCCGGGCTCTAGCATTGGAACCCCATCTGATATCGGGTGGACAAAATAATGATACCCATCCTTTTCTATTATTGGAGCATCTAAAAGAGACCTCTTCAACCAATCCATATTCTACCTGTCCCTTGGGCCTAAAAAAAATCTTCGGAAATATATTTTCTCCCCTCTGAAAATTCTAGTTTACTCCTTTTCGCCGCCGAACGAAGCCCTTAATTCAGTTTAGAGTCAGAAACGTTTGATTGTGGAACTTAATTTCCTTTCCATGGCTGTAATTATTTTCCTACCCTTTTTTGCAGCTGCATTAACCTTCTTCATTTATCCGATCTTAAAAGAAAAAACAGCCCACTTCGCAGCATTCATAGCCCTAATTTGTGCGTTTTTAATCCTAAACCTCATTGGAACTACTGGGTCAATTTCCATCCCTCTAATTTCTTCTCTGGATATTCACCTTCGTTTTTACGTCGATGGACTGTCAATCCTTGTTGGTTTGCTGGCCTCTGGTATGGGACTATTGACTTTCATTTATTCTTTTGGATATATGAAAACAAAGACCCCAAGCCCGACTTATTATGCATCCTTATTAGTATTCATGGGGTCTATGCTCGGAATAGTTTTCTCCGCAGATTTAATCGTCCTTTTCGTTTTCTGGGAATTGACCTCCCTCTCCTCATACCTACTAATTGGGTATTTTAACCACGAATCCACTTCTAGATCTGCTGCAAAGAAAGCACTAGTCATCACTTCTCTTGGTGGATTCTTCATGCTTCTTGGATTTTTACTCATCCATTCTATCACCGGCAGCTTCGATCTAACCTTTCTCCTCTCTCAACCCGAATCTATCCAATCTATTCTTCGGGAAAATGGAATTTTCTTGCCCATTCTTTTTGCTATCATTATTGCAGGCGCATCCAAATCTGCACAAATACCATTTCACATTTGGTTACCAAGTGCGATGGTTGCTCCAACTCCCGTTTCTGCCTTTTTGCATTCTGCAGCTATGGTCAAAGCAGGAGTCTATATTCTTGGGAGATTCCACCCAATTTTAGCTGGAGATGAGTGGTCTCTTATTCTCATCACACTTGGAATCGCCACAATGCTCATCACTGCATTTTTCGCTATAATCTCCACCACTCTCAAGGAACTTCTTGCATATTCTACTGCGTCTCATATCGGTTTAATGCTGATCGGCTTTGGTATACCTCTAACATTAACCGGTGCATCCCAGTCCCTTGGTTTTGCATCTGGATCTTTTCACTTATTCAATCATGCTCTGTTCAAAGCAGCTCTGTTTTTCATCGCAGGAATTATAGCTTGCCAAGTAGGAATAACTACAATTTCTGAAATCAAAGGTTTGCGGAAGAAACTACCTCTAACTGCAGGTTTTGCAGTTTTTGCTTCTCTATGTATGGCTGGAATTCCACCCACTAGTGGATTCTATTCCAAAGAACTACTCTTTCAAGGCATATACGCGGTCGCTAATAATTATGGTGGGATTTCATGGGTTCTACCTCTCCTCACAATCATAGCTAGTGCATTTGCAGTCGTCTACTCTCTCAAATTCGTAATGATATTTTTCGGTACCCCCTCCTCCGATCAACAAGGCGTTTCTCCTCCCTCCCTTTCCATGACGATCCCTACTTCTATTTTAATTCTATTATCTTTTCTCACTATTTTCTACCCTCTCTTCCCCCTAGATATCCTTTCCCATTCTGGATCTCCATATTTACAAGATATCTCCACTTTGCACGTTGGACTCCCTACTCAAATTGACCCTCCTTTATTGATGAGTCTTTTGTCCATAATATTCGGAATTGTACTATTTTTAAAATATGAACAGATTCTAAAAGGAATGTCTTCAATTTTACCATTCACATACTTTAGTGCAGATTCAATATATCTCTCTATAATTTCCACACTAGAGATTTGGAGTTCTTCCCTCACTTATAGGACTGAACGACTCCTTTTGAGAACCCACATAATCTGGTTACTCGGGCTTATCGGAACATTTGTTTTAGCGAGCCTTTTCTATTTGAAACCAAATTTCCTTATGATATCTGGACCCCCCCTCCGACTTGATTTCTTGGTATTTCTCCTTATTATAGCTCTAGGTGCCTTCGCGGTAGTCCGGGCAAACTCTCACATCATGGGTGTTTTATTCCTTTCCATTCTCGGGTTTATGATTGCAGTATTTTACTTACTTTCAAATGCACCAGACGTAGCATTAACTCAACTCGCAGTTGAGACTCTCATTCTTGTAATATTCTTAGTTATAATCGGAAAACTTCCTGCTTACTACGGGGAGACATCTTCCCCTCGTGTGATGCGGGATATATTACTATCTCTTTTCATAGGGGCGACTATTTTCTTCACAGTTCTCCTCGCAACTACCTCTTCAGTTTCGAAAAACATAGCAACGTTTTTCATTGATAGGGCTAGCTACCCTTCGGAATACACCGAAAACATCATAGTTGATTACGGGGGAGGAACTAACATTGTCAATGTGATTCTAGTCGATTTCCGTGCATTGGACACCTTAGGGGAGATATCAGTTGTGGCACTCGCTGCACTTTCCATCTTGACCATTTTATCCTCGCGAACATCTGGGGGCCGATCATGACCACGCTGATTACCCGAACTGCAGCAAGAATTGTTGCACCTTTGATTTTTGTTACCGCTGCGATACTTTTCATCCAAGGGCATAATTCAATTGGAGGCGGATTCGTATCTGCCGTTTTAATAGTATCTGCTATCGCTCTACTTTACATAGCGTATGGGACTTCGGACCTCACCCGGCTACTAAACATTTCTCCATCTACACTCAATAGGAGAATACTTGTATCTGGCCTGCTGCTGATCCTCATCACTGGCTCTATACCCATTTTGTTCAACATGCCTTTCTTAACTCAAGCATTTTTAATTCTCCCACCCCTTCCATTTTTAGGAGAACTAAAAATCTCAGGGGCCATCTTATTCGACTTAGGTGTTCTTTTCACAGTTACTGGCTCTTTACTTTCTATCTTGTCGGGGGTGAGTCGCTAAAATGACTCCCTTAATCTTAGCACTAATACTTGGTTCCCTCTTCTCACTTGGAACCTTTCTACTCCTACGAAGGGATCTCCTGAAAGCAATTTTAGGCGTTATCATCCTCGGCCAAACAGCAAATGTTTATTTGATCACCATGGGAGGAATTTCTGGTACTGTTCCTGTTCTATCTGATAGCAGTTCTTTAATTTCTATAACTGATCCCCTCGTCCAAGCATTAGTCTTAACTGCAATAGTCATCAGCCTAGGAACAACCGCATTCGTACTTGTACTTTTACTCCGCGTTTACGATGAACATGGGACATTAGACATAGACCGACTCTGGGGGCAACTATGAGTACATCTACAGCGATCGTAAGCCACTCTCCCGTACTACCTCTGCTAATTGCATTGCTAACTGCATGTTTAACCCTACTATCTAGACGATCTCTTAAATTGACAATTTCACTGAGCTTACTTGGCACCTGTGCTTATATTGCGTCTGTTGTATCTCTGCTATTTTCAGTTCAGCATGGCCCTCTTATATATCAATTTTCTGCATGGCCCGCCCCTTATGGGATCTCATTTGTTGCGGACTCTTTCGCACTTCTTTTACTATGCATCACCGCCATAGTCACTGCAGGGGTCCTACTCTATTCGATCACCACTATTGATGAATCAAAACAAAAATTCTCTTACCACTCTCTTTTACACTTCATGCTTTTCGGTGCCACCGGTGCACTCTTAACTGGGGATTTATTCAACCTCTTTGTCTGGTTTGAAGTAACTCTCATGACGAGCTACGTTCTTGTCACATTCTATTCAACTTCTAAACAAACCAAGGCAGGGATGACGTATGTAATTCTCAATCTCATTGGTGGTGCATTTATGCTAATTTCCATCGGTGGGATCTATGCCACCACCGGGACTCTTAATTTGGCAGATTTATCCCATAGATTGTCTCAACCCGATATATACAACATTTCTATGCCTTCTGTTATCTTATTTTCCATGATTCTTTTTGTTGTTTTTGCTCTTAAGTCTGGATTGGTTCCTCTTCATTTTTGGGTCCCTCTAGTCTACCAAGCAGCACCGTCTCCCATATCTGCTCTTCTTTCTGGGGTAGTGAAAAAAGTAGGTCTATATGCTATGATTCGGATATTTTTCACAGTATTTCCTTCAGGTGATTCCACTCTCCTCGGAGAACTCTCAGTTTTGACAATTTTCGGAATATCACTTTTCATATTGTCTACCACAAGTATAATTTTCGGTGGAATATCTGCACTTAGTCAAGATAATATTGACAATCTGTTGGCTTATTCTAGTATAAGCCAAATGGGATTCATAATGCTACCACTCTCACTCGCAGCTCTGTTTCCATCTATACGACAAATGGCGCTCATAGCAACTATAATCTTAACTTTGAACCATTCTCTCGCCAAGGCCTCTCTGTTTCTCGCTAGTGGCTGTATAAAAAATGCTATTGGATCTGCAAAACTTTCTGATTTGGGCGGTCTCTCTCGCCACTCTCCAATTCTTTCTATTTCTGTATTTGTCTCCATATTTTCTTTAGTGGGGATTCCCCCAATTTTTGGATTTTTCGGAAAATTACATCTTCTAATTCTGCCCCTAAATACAGAACCCATTCAGACAATGTATTCTAGTCTTTTCATTTTAATCCTATTAGTGGGAACTGTTCTATCTTTCCTCTATGCCATACACCTGTGGAATACGGGATTCTGGGGGGAAATTTCATCCACGGTATCTGATTCAACCATTCCTGTGCAAAACCAGTACGTCCTTCTATTCTTCACCCTCGTGTTAATTTCCCTTGGGGTCGGTTTCGATTCCATTTCCCCTCTAATTGAATCAGCTTCTCGTTCCGCAATAGATAGTTCTGGCTATATAGAAGCCGTTCTGTATCATAGGTAGACTCTCAATCATGTATATTTTAGAAAAAACCAAAACTTGGATTCCTTTCGGTGTATTCTTATCCTTAACTTGGATTTTTGTACGTGGTGTCCACCCGCCCCTTTCTAATTTTCTCATCGAATTTGTTTTCGGTCTTGTAATCTGTTTGCCCATTGCATATGGCTTCCGAAAATTTTTCCCCGAATATGTTTCGATAGGGGCTATATTCTCCTCTTTTCCTTACATAGCGCTGTTTGTAATAGTTTTCCTGAGGGATTTGGTATCTGCAAACATCGATGTAGCATTTCGTATTTTAAACCCAAGCTTGCCCATTAAACCCGCGATTATTGTAGTCCCCCTTCGCGTAAAAAAACCCTTCTCTATCACAACCATAGCCAACAGTATTACTCTAACACCTGGGACTCTCACTCTAGATTATATTGAAGAAACGAATAGCCTATTGATCCATACAATTGACGGAAACGACGTCGAATCTATCCTTAAAACCATTCATATCTGGGAGGAATATGCACTCAATATCTTTCACGAATTGCCTACTAACACCCCTCTCAAAAAAGTTTTCTCTGACTCCGTAGGGGGCAATCGTGGCTGAACTATTCTCCTTCACTCTGCTTCTAACATCTGCCCTAATTCTGATTTCCATTCTCACTTTGTTTTGTGGCTATCGCGCATTTATAGGACCTACTGTCCCCGACCGTGTAATTGGGATCGATGCCATCGGAACCAATATCACTGCTATAGCCATATTGTTAGCCATTTTAACCTCATTTGATCACTTTGTTTTAGTAGGACTAGTGCTGGCCATTATCGGATTTATAAGCACAATTGCAGCGGCAAATTATATTTCAGAAAGTGAGGTTATCCAATGATCAATATGCATACTCTTTCTGTAGCCCTCAATTCAACACATTCACCACGGAGCATGTTTGTTATGTTCTTTATTATCTTAGGATGTTTCTTCCTCACTGTAGGTACACTTGGCCTCTTGAGATTACCTGATGTTTATAATCGACTCCACGCTACTAGTAAATCCACAACCCTCGGCGCAGCTTCTATTTTCTTTTCTGGATTTTTACATTATGGGTTCCAAGGAATGGGGTTGACATCTTTAGTCGGAGTCCTTTTTCTCTTTTTAACTGCACCGACAGGGGGTCATATGATTTCCCGAGCAGCTCAAAAAATGGGAGTTGAATTTTTCGGCGATGTCACGTGGCCCATCCACCCCGATTCTCAAACCCATTTAAATGAAGATGCAATTTCAGACGAAACAGAAGTTTAATCTGTCCTTTGATTTCTTTCTAATCTGTTTTTATCTCTTTGGATAATTCTTCCGCTATTTTTATACCAACCACCCTTTTCGAACCCTCCACTTCTATAATCTCCTCCATTCGGATAATCTTCACTTCTGTGTCTTCTAAGCCCATTACTCTTGCATTATTGGAAACAACAAATGCGAGCCCAACACGTTCTAAAAGTTCCTTCGACCGTTCAATAACTATTTTTTGGTCTTCTTCTATCTCTGCTTTGAACCCCACTATCACAATGTCTGGAAATTCCTTCCGAACTGCATCCACCAACTTGGGTTTCCGATGCAATTCCAATTGTATACTTTCCCTACCTGATCTTAATTTTTGTTTTAATGGATCCATGCCATAGTCTGAGATGGCAGCGGCAGAAACCAATACATCAGCTTCGCGTGAAAGATTTATTACCCTTTCAATCATTTCTTCTGCACTTTGTACTTGGTATGTATCGACATATGGGATATTCTTTCCACTATGTACTAGACTTACTTTTGCCCCCTTTATGTAACAGCCTCTGGCAACATTTTCTCCCATTTTCCCCGAGGAAAGGTTCGTAATAACTCGTATAGGATCAATTTGCTCACGAGTGCCTCCCGAAGTAACTATTATATGTTTCCCCCCGAGTGGTTTTAAATCAACAGCCCTCTCTACCTCGACAATTATAGTCTCTGTGTCTGCTATTTTTGCCTTTCCTTCTTCCACAACTGGATCTGCAAAATTAACTCCCCATGACTCGAGCCGTTCTTGTGCTTCAATGATTCCGGGATGATTTGCCATAGGTTCATGCATAGCAGGAGCAACAACTATCGGTATTCCCGATCCGATTGCCGTAGTTACACATGTAGTTACGCAGGTATCATCAATCGCTGCTGCCATTTTACCAATCGTATTTGCCGTTGCTGGGGCAATTAATAGTACATCTGCCCATCCATTCTCCCCACATAGCTCTATATGTTCTACTTTACCTGTTATCTCTGTGACAACTGCATTCCCCGTTGCATATTCCACTGCCCACGGGTGGATAATTTTTGTTGCATCCGATGTGATAATTCCCCTCACATTGGCCCCTCTTCGTTTGAATTCGTGAGCAATTTCTACAACCCTGACTGCAGCAATGCTACCTGTAATCCCTATTGCCACATTCACTCCTTTGAGCATCTATTAGGTATCTCTGAATTCCCCATTTAATAACATGGCGATGTGTATGGGGACTTTTTATAGATATTCTCCCATTTTGATTTACTTCCACGCCATTTTTTCTAATAAAAACCAATAGACTGAGCATCATTTTTTCTTTACACGTTTAATCTCATCTATTCCCACCATAAGCGCAATGCACTTATACTTACCTTGGCAATCGGGCGGATAGGTACACGCAAGTGCGAATTCTCATAATCGGCGCCGGACAAGTTGGATACAGTATCGCAGAAAACCTATCCGATGCGCATCAAATCGTGGTTATGGATATCGATCCCGTTCGCGTCTCTGAGTTGACGTATTCGCTTGACGTCCTGGCAATCTGCGGGGATGGAAACGATCTTCAAAATATAGAAGAAGTAGGTGAAGTAGATCTGATTATAGCTTGCACCAATGACGACGAAAAAAACCTCATTGCGTGCGAGTCAGTCAAGTTACTTGGAGATACATTCACCGTTGCAAGAATAAAAAATTCCACTTTATTTAATTCATGGTCCCACTCCGAAGGCGCATTCGGAGTCGATTTCATGGCTTGTTCTGACCGATTAACTGCAGAAGCAATTGTCAATATAGCAGGGATACCTGCTGCCCTCGATGCTGACTCTTTTGCAGAGGGAAAAGTGCAAATGGCCGAGTTCGAAATCCGTCCCACTAGTACACTTCTCGATCAAACTATAAGTGAAGCAGATCAATTTGAGTCTTTAACCTTCGCCGCCATCATTACCGAAGATGAGATCATTATACCTAGTGGCTCTACCAAAATTCCCCTTGGATCTAGATTGGTGGTCATTGGGACTCCTAAAAGCGTTCAAGACTTTTCTTCCACAATCGAACCAACCATTACCGACATTAAAAGTACAGTTATCCTTGGAGGGAGTCCCATCTCCGCAGAAATAGCGTCCATTTTTACAACCCGTGGTATGTCTTCCACCTTGATGACCTCTGAAAAAGAATTATCACTCAAACTAGCAGAAAAATTACCCGATACTATAGTCATGTGCCATGACGTAACTGATATCGATTTCCTTGAATCTGAAAACGTAACTCAATCTAATCTAGTAGTCGTACATTTAGGTTCCGACGAAGAAACTCTCTTAGTATCTTTGTTAGTCAAACAATTAGGTGCTCCTCGAATAGCAGCAGTTGTCAATTCTGGAAACTATATTTCTTTATTCAAAAATGTTGGTATAGATGTGGCTGTTAACCCCCGGGAAGTCACCGCAGAAGCCCTTATTCATTTCACCCATAATATAAATACAAAGCATGTGGCAATTCTAGATTCTGACAGAGTAGAAATTCTTGAAATTGAAATTGATTCCAGTAGTAAACTATCTGGTAGAAGTGTCCAAGAAATAACTTCCAAAATACCTTCTTCTATCGTAATAGGGGCCATAGTTAGAGGCGGTGAAGTTCTTGCTCCTAGAGGTGACACAATGATACAAAATGGAGATAACATTGTAATTCTTATCGATGTATCTGTATCTGATAAAATCCTTAAACAATTATGACCTCCCGGATAAATTGGAAAGCTTCACTGAGTCTCACTGGTACTATTACTAAATGGTTAGCAATCGCACTTTTGCTACCTCTTTTCGTTGCAATCTATTATGGGGATCCCCTTCTCCCATTCATAATAACAATGGGAATCGCCCTATTTATTGGGTCGTTTTTCGAAAGACTAGATCCTGATCCGCACATGAGCTTGAGGGATAGTTTTCTGATGCTAGTACTTGCTTGGATCACGGTCGCATGTATTGGTGCAATTCCATACTTAATCGCAACAGCGGGAACTACTTCCACTCTAGCTAGCCCGATAAATGCCCTATTCGAAAGTGTTAGTGGGTTCACTACCACTGGCGCTACAGTCATAGGCGATTTGTCTGCTGATCACTACACACCTTCTATTTTATTATGGCGCCAATTTACCCAATGGCTAGGTGGGATGGGAATCGTCGTTCTTGCCCTAGCCATAATACCTGAACTGTCTCCTGGAGGGGCACGCCTACTCGACGCAGAAGCACCTGGTCCTCGAATCAAAAAACTCACTCCCCGAATAGCTGAAACAGCACGTTTTTTTTGGATAGTTTACCTTGGAATCACCTTTCTTGAAGTCTTCCTATTGTATGGACTCCATATAATCGGACTTGCCCCAAATATGGATTTTTACAATGCACTTTGTCATGGATTCACGACATTAGCTTCTGGAGGTTTCTCTCCTGCAGCACGTAGCATTGAGACATTTTCAGCAGCAGTCCAATGGGTAATTATCCCCTTCATGATAGCTTCAGGAACTAACTTTGCTTTATTCTTCCATTTCCTAAAAGGCGATCGAAAAATTTTCTTGAAAGATAAAGAATTCAAATACTATTTCATCTTGATAGGCATTATTGCGACAATATTCACTATCTTATTTTTAAACAGTAACTTCTCAGGTTCTGCTTTCCAACAAACAACCATTCTCACTACTGTTAGGCATGCCATTTTCCAAACAGTTTCTGTAGTCACTACTACTGGTTATGTAAGTTTTGATTTTACAATATTAAGCCTACCTGTCCAATATTTATTGCTCTTTTGCATGTTCATTGGAGGCAGCATTGGATCGACCAGTTGTTCTATTAAAATTCTTCGTTGGATAGTCATTTTAAAATCTCTTAGAAAAAATCTTTTTTCACTTATTCATCCCAATGCGGTCTTACCCCTCCGGTTTAATGATAGTATCTATGACGATTCCGAGATCAAAAAAATTCATGCATTCACCCTTCTGTTCATCTTAATTTTCGCCATTTCTACCATTTTTGTAGTCCTCGATGCATCCCGCGTTGGAATTAATCTATCTTTACTCGAAGCGATGGGAGCTGTTGCGGCAACTCTTGGAAATTTTGGTCCCTCTTTCGGACCCTCTGGTCCTATGGGTAATTATCTCCTGTTCCCTTGGACCTCGAAACTTTATATGTCCATTCTGATGATTGCAGGACGATTGGAAATTTTCCCCCTCATCGTTTTACTAACAAGAGCATTCTGGAAATCCTAAGCCCTTTTACTATAATTGCCCACTCTTACCTATTTCTACTCTATACTGGAATTGATTCCAATGCCCTTTCTATTATCCTAAGTGAATTGGGTCCCTCTTTCCATTCCACTACAATCTGTATTTCTCCCCTCGAAATACTCGCCTCAATTATCCGTATCTCATTCATATGACAAACCAAGATTAAATGACTTAATATTTTTGCATCTACTGGACCTTCAACCATGATCTTTACCTGTTGATTAGTTTCATCAGAACTAATTGTTATATTCGCATCAATTCTTTCCATTTCCAACGGTGGAAGCTCTTTATTCAAACGTTGCAATGATACTGAAACTGCTGTGTCTTGCCCTTCTAAATCTAACATGCGCGCAGCTGCAGAATAATTAACTATTCCTGCTCTAATCGCATCATATAGATATGGGGTTTTTCTTACTTCTCTCCGCGTAATGGCTGCGAGTGACATACTACCTTCTGTAGTGCCTTATAAAACAAAAACTATGCTGTGTTCATGTTCTGATCAATTGATATGCAATATACGTTCCTGCCATTATCACCGCCACACCTATTATGATTATCCAATTTTGTATAATTGCGAGCGAGGTGGCTGCCATTGTGATGGCAATCATCATCAATGCCACCAACGGAAGTCTTCCCGTGGGCATTACGGGATCTTTATCCACCACTCTTGGTTTTGGAATTGATAGTTTCTCATCCACTATGATCTGCGTTCTAATCTTTTTTGAGTCTTTTATTATAACCGTAGCATACGCAGTCTCAGACCCATGTCCGGTTACTATTTTTACCCATCCTTCTATCTCTGGAGTATTTTCTCTCACTCGGATTTCAAGTCTCACATTTTCCTGTTCTTTTAAAAACCGATTCGACGTACCCATATATGCAAACTCTGCAAGTTCATCGCTAAGCTGTAAGTAAACGTGACATGGAGCACCGTTATTATATAATATCACTCCAAATGATCCACTTACTTCTATCGGAGATTCTTCCACTTCAATCGAATTTGGAAAGGCTCTATTAATTTGGATCTCTAGATCTGCAGACACAGTCTGTATATGGCAGAACAAGGTAAAAAGATATCTGGCAAGCTAGTTTGAATTTTCTAACGTAAATCGGGGGGGAGCATATTTGGTATCTCCTCTTCAATGGGATATTTTTCCCCACACTCTGTGCATGTAAGAGTTCCAGTTATAATCTTGTCTTCTTTCTCTTCAACCACGTTTAGTTCTAGTTCTTTCTTGCAAACCGGACAACAAAGAATATCAAGAAGATCTTTTCTCATGACCCTTAAGAAAACACATAGTATTAAAAATGTGACGGGATCTCTACCAATTAAATGGTTTTCTCTTCAAAATAGTCTCAGATCGACTCGGGCCCACTCCAATTGCTATCACATCAGCATCAACTTCAGACGCCACGTAATTTATATATCTTTGAGCCTGTTCCGGCAAAGAATCATACCCACTTTCTGCTATCTTCGACCAATCACATTCTGGCCAACCTGAAAAATTTCTATATTCGGCCCGACATTCTCCCCACAATTCTGTTGTGGGGGGCAAAACACGTATACTTTCGCCCCTAAATTCATATGATTCTGCCACTTTTATGTCTCCCATTCCCGCAAGTACATCTATATGGTTAATAACAATTCCTGTAAACCCATTCACCCGCGCAGCATGGCGCAACATTGGCATGTCCAACCACCCAACTCTTCTAGGTCGACCCGTCACCGTTCCATATTCTCCTCCCCTCTCTCTAAGGTCATCTGCAAAATCACCTTCCAATTCTGTAGGCAAGGGACCTGTACCCACTCGCGACAGATATGCTTTAACTATTCCTATAATCTCTCCCTTTCCTATTATCTGAGGAGACACTCCACTCCCTGTCGCAGCATACCCCGAAGATGAATTAGATGACGTAACATGTGGGTAGATTCCATGATCTATATCTAGTGATGTCCCCTGCGCACCTTCGAATATGACTTTGGCCCCCACTTTTATTTGCTCCGTTATAAAATCCCCTGATACAATGGCCATATTTTCCTTTTCAATTCTCTCAGCATAAGCACAGTATTCTCTATATATGGTTTCTAGATCAAATGACTCATCAATAACCGAACCAATCACATCTGAAGCCATTTTCGACCTTTTCTGAGTTAAGTATTCAAGCTTCTCCCAAAAAAGATTTTTATCAAGAAGATCCCCCACCCTGATCCCCCTTCGAGCCGATTTATCTTCATAGGTGGGTCCAATACCTCTTCCTGTGGTCCCCGCATCCATTTTCTTTTTCTTTTTAGCAACCTCTTCTAGGTTATCTGCAACCTTATGAAATGGAAATATCACATGAGCCCTCTGAGAAATGTATATCTCAGGATCAATTCCCCTCTCCCGTAAACCATCAATTTCGTCAAATAATGTCTTCGGATTTATCACACACCCATTTCCTAAAACTCCAACCTTTCCACTAATCGCACCACTAGGTACGAGTGATAATTGATATTTCTCCCCTTCTATGACCACTGTGTGGCCCGCATTATCGCCCCCTTGATATCTAACAACTATGTCTGCTTCATCACAAAATATATCGACAATGCGCCCCTTTCCTTCATCCCCTAATTGAGAACCAACAATTGTTACGCTCATTCCTTCCACTTCCTTTTCTGTACACTCTGCGTATACATATTCCGATCCCTCGCCGTATACAAATCCCCACACCCGCCCTCTTGAAATAGAAAAACGTACCTCAATTTTTCTGTTATTTTTTATTTCAATTACCCAAAAATAGTTCTACATTCCACTGAAAACCGTAAAAAGACTTTTATCATCCTTTCACCTACACTGGCTATGATCGATCGCCTCGAAAAAGAAGTCGAGATGTTGCATAGACATCTTGAGATTCTCCAGTTAGTCATTTCTAGTGAACCTATTGGAATAGTGAAAATGTCTAATGAAACTGGACTCCAGCATCATAAAATAAGATATTCTCTCCGCGTTTTAGAAGAAGGTGGTTTGATAGCGCCTTCTAGCCAAGGTGCCATTTGCACTGAAAACACTGGAGCATTCGTCGAAAGTCTAGGTTCTAAGCTAGACGACATTAGGTCTAGCTTGAACTCACTAGGTATTCCTTCTCCCGACGATTCTTAAAACTCTATAATTCTGGAAATACTAGGTGTACTTCTTCTCCCTCTCTACAATCGACCAATCCAAGATAATATTTACTCTTTCTTGAAACTTTGACCCTTGGATCTTTGATCTTTGAATCTCCCCTTTTTAAACGGCTTCTTCCTTTTATTTTTTTCGTAGCAACCTCTCGAGTTTCTTTCGAGTGATAGCTTGAACTAACTAAGAATGCCGCTACAAATGCGTCTTCATATTCTGCAACTTTGGAGGCAGACTCTACCAATTCTGTTATCATTTCCCCTCCTGTTGGGTCAACATCATCATTTATGTTGGCCACAATAAGCGGTCTTCCTTCTACATCGTCCATAATGACGTCAAATCTATATCTTCGAGAGTCACCTTCCTTTTCAAAAGTTTCTACTACACTTCGTAATCGGACCCTTTCAATCTGTGGAATCGCTCTATATAACGATTTCAAAAGTTTGACATTTTCTGTTCCTTTAATCTCATAAGGAAGTGTAAGGTATGCCCATTCTGCAAACCTGTATTCTGGTGTCTTACGTATGTATTCCTTAACTTCTTCTGTACCTCTTTTCCCTTTCACCAATGTCTTATCTGCCTTAAATCTGCTATGGATCTCATATTTTAAATTCGCTTTAACCGCATCGATGCCATACTTTTGCTTCCTATTTAATGATTTTAATAGAGTCGGACCATCATCTTTTTTATACCTAATGAATATATTCGATTTCTCTTTGGCCAATTCTTCATCTACTATATTTTCGACAGTCTCCCCTCCTTGAGCTTCTTGACTCACTTCAAAAGTAACTCTTTCCGATATGTCTGGATCATTTTGATTTGCTTCTATCTCTTCTATGATCTCTTTCAATCCCCCCTCTTCTATCACCTCCGCTTTAATTTCTCTCCCCTTTTCTTTTTTGAGTGCAACTACCATGGCCCCATCTTTAGTAGGATCAATTGACGGTACCACTCTAGATTTTCTCCATTCCATTTCCCCCTTGAATTTCTCCCCTTCCACACCCTCTGTTATTACTTCCCTTGGAGAATCTTCACTCGAGACCCCCGGGACCGATTCCACTTCCGGAACAACCTCTCTTTCTTCTACTTCTTCCTCCACAATTTCGCCTTCACTTTGGACTTCCGTTTCTATAATTCCTTGGTGCAGATTTTCGGTACTTTCTGCTTCTGGAATTGAGATGGGTTTTATCCCCACCGAATTCACTTCATAAATTCCAACTTCTTCTTTCGTTCCCTCTCGTGCTTCTTCATCTGTAATCAATCGATTGATATTTCCAATAAATGCCACGTCCATTGATCTGCCCCTATGATAAACAATATAATAATCCCCGCTCAGAACATTCTTTGAAAGTTCTAAATATCCTGTAAATTCCGCTTCCCTTAGCATAACATCAACCTCTTCAATTGGCTTATCATCTGTGTAGTATTGCATTCCCTTTTCTTTAACCGAAGTTTGCATGGAAAAAAGCAAAGGAAGTGAAGGGTGTGGTGAAATATAGATGCTCCCTTCATTCCGCTCAAAGTCTTCTATCCCCCCGTTATCTATTCCTACAATTTTTCCATTAAGCATAAACATCGACGAATCGCCCACCACAATAACACCAGAAAAACTCTCCCTCTCCATTTCTCGAAGTTCTGCATACCCTCGTAAAAAAGAACGCCTTTCCCACAATTCCATCCTCGAGAGTATGCTCTGCTCCATACACTGCATTTCGGCCCGAATGTTGTAATTAGTTTCGGTTCCCACCGAACACTTGTTTTAAAATAACAAATGATGAAACTACAAGTGGAAATCGAACAATTTCTAGACACTCATTTATTGCTATCGCTACTGCTATATTTCCCACCGTTGGATCAATCGAATCGAGAGAAATAATCGAATCTAACCGAATCCATTTAAGGAACGAAATTACATCCGCCCCTCCTATCAGCCCATATTCAAGTAATAAAAATATTATGGCCCCTGAACACGCCCATATTGCAGTCCAATATATGAAAAAAAATATTCCATATTCTTTGATAATTTTTTTCCAACCCATTACTCACACCCTTCAAAACTCCCTGTAAAATGACTATAACCTTCTCTCAGCATCCTCTGCTAGCTCCCCCATTCGCTTGGATAGCCTACCCGCATTTGAAAACTCATAATCACTCATGGCGTTCGCAAGGGATTGTCCCAGAACAAAAACGGCGTGTTTGTGTTCACTTTTAGATTTGTGTACGTGAGATGGATTCACGTCAAGAACTTCATAAGGTGAAAACACTTCAATATCAATTTCTTCCTGTTGTACAAAATAATCCATTATTACCGCTAAGTGACTATGCAATTGAATTAACTCCTCTTTGTGCATGCTCTTACTCTGAACCTGTACTCTGTTAAATATTGCCTGTGACGAGTTAAACTATGACTCACTCCCTTCATTTTCACCCCTTTCTATCGATTTTAACACTTTTAACTACCTGAATTTTAACGATGCCTTATCGTTCTCTTTGGTAAGGTCCAAATACGTGGTTGAGGTATCATTACTATAGATGCCCGCATCCGCTCAATATGACAGTGTAGACCTCGTACATTCTCCCTTTGAGAAAGGAGTCTTAGTCAGCCGAAGCGTCAATCTTCCCTACATCGATGTTGATTCGGTTTTCCGCATGATGGAGTCCCCCCGAATTATTTGGTCTTCCCCCCAACAACCGTTCTCTCTCTCTTTTGGAGCTGCAATTACTCTATGTGCTTCCGGAGAAAACAGATTTGAACAAATAAAACAAGCGGCAACTCTCTCGCTATCTGATATTGACATCGCCACCACCAGTGACAATATACCTGCATTAAAATTTTTTGGTGGATTTTCCTTTGATGCACATCATAAAGAATCTCCACTTTGGTCTGGATTCCCTTCTGCCCTTTTCATCTTACCAAGGGCTCAACTTGTCCAATCCAAAAATGGATTTGAATTGACCTTAAACGAATATGGTACTGATATTGACCCTATTCAAGTTGAACTCAATCTTATGTCTTTAAAATCTAGTTTAGAATCAATACCAACCTCTCCTCGATCCCCTCCATCTGTGCAAATACTCAAATTAACTCCTTCGGTTTCCAACCAACTCTGGGCCTCTCAATTAACCGAAGTTTTAGATACAATCAAAAATGGACCTCTGGAAAAAGTTGTTCTTGCCCAGTCGCTCCAAGCAACCTTGGAGCAGCCTCTCATCCCTCTCAATACATTCTACAAACTACGTGACCAAAACCCAGGATGTTACCATTTTCTTTTCGAACCCGTTGACGGGAATACAATGTTTGGGGCCACACCAGAGCTCTTAGTTTCACGAGATGGGGACGTTATCCAAACGGAAGCATTGGCTGGATCTATAGCAAGAGGGAATTCGGAATCATCCGATTTGGCGTTATCACAAGAACTACTAACAAGTTCTAAGAATCAACATGAACATTCAATAGTTCTCGAAACTCTGAAATCAAAAATCAGCTCCTTCGCCACCGATATCGAAATCACACCTCAAAAAATCAAAAAACTAGAAACGGTTCAACATATCTGGACGACCCTGAAGGCCACAATAGATGCAAGTGATCACATTTTATCTATAGCAAGTGCATTCCATCCCACACCTGCTATCAGTGGAATTCCCTCAAACCTAGCCCAAGATGTAATTAACTCCATAGAACCATTCGAACGTGGCTGGTATGGTGGCCTATTTGGCTGGTTTGATTCTGATGGAAATGGTGAATTTGCCGTTTCTATTCGATCTGCAATCGCACATAAAAATGAGGTTATGTTATATGCGGGTGCTGGAATCGTCCCCAATTCTAATCCTCAAGAGGAATGGAATGAAATCCAATTAAAATTCCAACCCATCCTAAATTCCCTTACTCAATCATGATTTCACACAACGTAAACACTTTGTGGGGTCAGGCAATCGTAGAAGAACTACTCCATGCAGGGGTTAAACACGCCTGCATAACTCCAGGCGGCCGATCTGCCCCTTTGTCTTTTGCCATGTTAACCAATCCTGAATTCACCACATATGTCCACTTAGACGAACGATCAGCTGGGTTTTTTGCACTCGGGCGAGCAAAAAGAACTGGGGTCCCCACTCCTATTGTTTGCACATCGGGAACTGCAGTTGCAAATCTCCACCCCTCTGTGATTGAAGCTGACCTTTCTCGTACACCTATGTTACTATTCACCGCAGATCGCCCCTCCGATCTTCTTCATAGTGGATCAAACCAAACTATTTCTCAGGACAATATTTTCTCCAAATCAGCGCGTTGGAACCGCACCCTCCCCGAACCCGAACTCAACGAACGAAAATTTCGCTCCCTTCGTTCTGCTATCGCTAGATCCCTGTCTGAGTGCAACGGTATGTCTCCCGGACCTGTACATCTCAACGTCCCATTTAGAAAACCCCTCGAACCCAATGACACTCCCGATGAATCTGTTATTGATTTTATAGCAAACAACCCTCTCGCAGCCGAAGGCAGAACTGGTCCTTATACTAAAATCACATCTGGAAAATCTATCATTTCCGATGAAGATCTACTAAGAATTTCCAACCTACTTTCCGAATCTGAAAATGGTTTAATCATAGCTGGGCCCTCTAATCCCAATTCAATTTCTCCAGATTCCCTCTCTCTTTTGTCAAACTCTCTTGGATTTCCTATTTTGGCAGACTCCTTATCTGGACTCCGATTCGGCAAACATGTCGAATCATCACACATCTGCGGGGGATATGATTCCTATCTAAATCCTATTACTACCAAAAATTGGCCAAATCCTGATGTTATCATCCGATTTGGTGCCGCTCCTATCTCCCTCTCCCTTCAAAATTATCTACTTAGAAGTGGGGCCTATGAATTATTGATAGACCCAACAGGGAAAGCACGTGACCCTGCATTCTCGTCTTCCGAACTCGTCTCATGCGATCCAACTTGGTTCTCAAATTCTATATCTAGTAGATTGTCCCTCGACCCCCATGATCTATCTAATCATTTCCTTTCTGCAGAATCTGACTATTGGGCATTAATTGATTCCCAGAATTCTTTCTTTGAAGGTTCAATAGCATCCTCCCTCTTAGATATCTCCCCCGCCAACTCAACAATCATTGTATCAAATAGCATGCCAATTCGGGATATCGACCGTTTCGGAAAGCCCGCTTCCAAACAACTTACTTTGATTGGAAATCGTGGTGCAAGCGGGATCGACGGAGTAATAAGCACTGCCCTTGGCGCGGCCAGTTCCACAACCGACCAAGTCACTTTGTTAATTGGAGATGTCGCCTATTACCACGACCTGTCCGGATTAATAGCTCTTAATAAATTTAATCTTAAATTGATCATCATTGAAATTAACAACAATGGGGGCGGTATATTCTATAGATTACCTATATCAAAACACGACCCACCTTTCACTTCTGGGTTCCGAACACCCCACGATCTAGATTTGTCCCACTCCTCGAATTTATATGGGTTTGATTTCACCCGCGTATCTACCATTGAGGATTTCAATTTGGAATATGAATCTGCCCTTAACCAAAACAAATCCTGCGTTATTGAAGTTATCAGTGACCCCTTGGAAAATCAATCAACACGCGAGAATTTACAGAATACTGTCATCCAAAATATTTAATCGATACCTAAAAAAGAAACCCCCATCTTTTTCGATTCTCCCCGCCAATTACTCTTATATGACGTCTTCCATTATGGACGAAACCAGATGGGTTTCTGTAGATCTAGCAAAATTTGAGGATATAACTTACCATAAAGAAAAAGATGGAAATTCCGTACGAATAGCATTCAATAGACCCGAAGTCCGAAACGCCTTTCGGCCAAAAACAGTCGACGAGTTGTATGCCGCGCTAGACCATGCTAGAATGCAAAACGATGTCGCATGTGTCATTTTAACAGGAAATGGACCGTCTTCTAAAGATGGAGGATGGTCTTTTTGTTCAGGAGGGGATCAAAACTACAGGGGCAATGATGGATATGAATATCAAGATACTTCTTCTACTGGCCGTTTGCACATACTCGAAGTCCAAAGGCTCATCCGGTTTATGCCAAAACCCGTTATTGCAGTCGTACCCGGGTGGGCCGTTGGAGGTGGGCATAGTTTACACGTTGTTTGTGATTTGACTATCGCAAGTAAAGAACACGCAAAATTCCTTCAAACGGATGCCGACGTAGCGAGCTTTGACGGCGGATTTGGATCTGCGTATTTATCAAAACAAATTGGCCAAAAAAAGGCTAGAGAGGTATTTTTTGTAGGTAAAACTTACACCGCAGAAGAAGCAAAAGAAATGGGCATGGTTAATAAAGTGGTTCCTCATGTAGAATTGGAATCTGCCGCCCTGGATTGGGCTCACGAAATTAGCTCCAAATCCCCTACTGCTATTCGGATGCTCAAGTATGCTTTCAATTTAGCCGACGACGGTTTGGTAGGTCAACAATTATTCGCTGGAGAAGCAACTAGACTCGCGTACGGAACCGAAGAAGCAAAAGAAGGCAGAGATGCATTTCTCTCCAAACGAAAACCTGACTTTTCAAAAAGTCCCTGGCATTTTTAATCCAACCCCCATTCCAACTTCGTAACTATTTTTCCTCTCCCCGCATTCAATTCAAATTGTTATGACGCATGCCAAAGATTTTCTTACTAATCCGTGGGTAACTGCCATTCGTCTACATACACTTCCTGCTATTATTGCACCCATTTTTTTAGGAACGTGTATTGCATTCCATGATGGAATTCTCCACCCAACTGCGGTAGTTGTAATCGTGGCATGTGCCCTTCTAATCCAAATAGGAACGAATCTAGCAAATGATTACTACGATGCTCTAAATTCTGTAGATACTCCCGATAGAACCGGATTTGTCCGAGCAACAGCATCTGGACTCATACCCCCGACTCATATGAAACGGGCTTGGATATTTGTTTTTAGCATCGCAGTGCTACTTGGTTTTTATCTCCTGTATCTTGGAGGACTCCCAATTCTCTTAATAGGTTTACTCAGTATCGCCGCGGGAATACTTTATACCGGGGGTCCATATCCATTCGGTTACCATGGCCTCGGAGATCTATTCGTATTTATTTTCTTTGGTATCATTGCAGTTACAGGAACTTATTATATTCAAGCTGTAGCTACACTTTCATATTTTCCACTATGGTTCCCCCCTGGTACAATCACAACGATGTCGCTTATAGCTAGTATATCTATGGCCTCTCTCACCACTTCCATACTGGTTGTAAATAATATACGGGACATGGAAACCGACGAAAAAGCTGGGAAAATTACCCTATCCATCTATCTTGGAAAATTCTGGAGTAAAATGGAGTATTTATTTCTTATCTTATTGGCATTTGTCCCTCCGATATACTTCTACATATTTCTTAATTTTCCAAAAACTGTGCTACTCCCATTACTCGTATCCCCTTACGCAATTTCATTGGTATATCTAGTCCTTTCAGACCCTACTCCTCCCTCTTTCAATAAAATTTTAAAACATACGACTTTCTTGACACTATTTTTCTCTATTCTATTTGGATTTGGAATTTTTAACCCATTTTAACTCTCCCGACGTTCTCGAAAAAATTAATCTGATGGGTGGCATTTGTTATTATAATGATTTCGCTTCGCGAATTTTCTCTAACTCTCAATAAGCCCTTCTCCACCTCTTTTGGTACTCTTACTTCTAGAACCGGATTTCTCCTAAAAATTTCAGATTCAAAATCAGGAATTGGAGAATCTACCCCCCTCCACGGTTGGACTGAATCCTTGGCTTCTTGTAGGGCAGCATTAATTTCTGCAAAAAAAGATGCATCACTTGGCTCTCCCTTTGAAACCATACTAGAGTCTTTATCAACCACCCCATCCGCACGACATGGGTTTTCTCTTTCCTTACTCGACGACATCTCCCATTCTAAAGGAATCCCATTGTACCAATACTTAGGTTCTGATCATGTACATTCCATTCCTGTTAATATTCCAATTGGAGACTCTTCACTAACTTCTACTGTAAACCAGTGTACAGCCGCAGTCGATTCTGGCGCGAAATCTCTAAAAATAAAAATTGGAAAAAGACCCCTGAAAGAAGATTTAACAAGATTATCCGCCGTTAGAGCTGCTGTTGGACCTGATATAGAACTCAGGGCGGACGTAAACGGGGCGTGGTCCCTCAAACAAGCACAAAAAGCAATCGAAAAATTAGAACAAATTGATTTGGATTACCTAGAACAACCCCTGCCTATGCAAGATATAGAAGGGCACGCAATTCTTCGAAATGGACCTGTCAATATAGCCCTAGATGAATCTTTAATCTCGAATACCTTGGAAGAGATATACAAAATAGGGGCTGCAGATTTTGTCATATTAAAACCGATGGTATTAGGGGGAATCGACAATGCATATGCCCTCGCGAAAGAGGCTAGATCCCTAAACATAGAACCTATAATCACCACTACTATTGATGCAGTTGTCGCCCGAACTGCTGCAGTCCACTTAGCTGCTAGCTTATCTCCAATAAAAGCATGTGGTCTTGCAACTGGGCATATGCTAAAAGATGATGTCTCTCCCGACCCTGCTGTTCTAAAACAAGGGAATGTGATAGTTCCACAAAACCCTGGAAATGGTGTTTTTGTAGATTGGGGTTCTGTATGAAAGATCTCCTTTTTTATCGAAGTCACTCAACTCCAAATCAAGTCTCTCTCATAGACACCACCACCGATAAACATTGGACCTATTCTTCTCTCAACGATGAAGTTAATAAACTTTCTACAATCCTTCTTCAAGAGGGAATCCGGCCCATGGAAAAAGTTGGTCTCTTTCTTGATACCTCTGCACAATCCATTTTAACTATTTATGCTCTACTCCGAATAGGTTCATTATGCGTTCCCATTTCTAATAAATCTTCTTCGGAAGAAATATCCAATTTCATTAATACAGCGAAATTAAATAGACTATTCTGGCAAACTAATTCCCCTAAAGACCCTCTCGATTTTGGAATTCCATCCACTTCCCTTGAAACCCTTCCACCCACCTCCTCGATTAACCTCTCTGATATTTCCACTTCTATCCCTCACGAATCACAACTCGATGATACCTGCCTTTTGCTTTTCACCTCTGGTACAACTGGAATCTCTCCAAAAATTGTACCTCTCACATATCGAAATCTACTATCTAGTTCCATCTCCTCCGCACTCCGACTCAAAACAGATCCAAATGACATCTGGATATTGTATTTGCCGTTACATCACATGGGGGGACTCTCCCCTCTTTTTCGATCTATCATATCTGGAACAGCCATTGCCGCAATAGATTCTCCCTCTCCTCAAAATCTACAATTATGCATGCAGAAATATGGCATAACTTGTCTTTCTACAGTACCCACTTTGTTAACTAAGCTACTAAATGAACAAGTTGATCTATCAACTCTCCGAATTCTCCTACTTGGCGGTGGACCCATTCCGGAAAGCCTACTAGCTCAATGCAAATCACTTTCCATTCCCGTCCACCCCACTTATGGGGCAACAGAAGCATCTTCTCAAATAACAACCGCAACCCCCTCGGACTTGATAAAAAATCCCGGAACTGCGGGACGTCCTTTGAATTCATTAAACTTAGCTATCCAAAATGAACAAAACCAACTTGTAGATGAAGGCGAATGTGGAGAAATAATAGTTTCAGGACCAATGGTTTCAAAGGGCTATTTCTCCTATGACGCCCACCCCTCTTCAAAACTATCTAACCATACTTTTAGAACAGGGGACATTGGCTATGTGAGGGACGGTTTCTTGTGGATAATGGGCCGTATAGATGATCTAATTATAACCGGGGGAGAAAAAGTATATCCTGCAGAAATCGAAAATCTTCTCTTAACCCACCCTGCTGTCTCTGATGTAGCAGTTTTCTCAGAACCGGATGATAGATGGGGCTCTAAAATAGTAGCCATTGTAGTTAAAAATAGTCCCACTCTCTCCAAAGAAGAAATCATTTCATTTTGCCAAAAAAAGTTATCAAAATATAAAATTCCAAAAACAATCCATTTCGTCGATTCGATACCCAGAACTGTAACTGGAACTTTCAATTCTCTCACATTCACATCTAATAACAAATAAATGTCTTCCCCCCCTCATCACTCTTTATGGCTACTTATCGAGACGTCCAAAATTTAAGTGAGGACGAAAAAAACGGTCTTAAATTCATTTATGAATCTGGAGGCACTCATCAGAGTTTATTTTGGAAAACCCTTGGCTTAACATCCGCAAAAGGTGGAAAAATCATTTCCAAGTTAGTTGAACTAGGCTTTGTCACCAAAGAAGCAGTAACATTTGAGGGTAGCAAGACCTACGCAATTTCCCCAGAGCCTATTGAAATTGATTATTCTCTTCTCATGGCCGAAGGCCACCTTTCTCCTTTTATATCCCACCAAGATATCGATGAAAATTCTTCAGAATTCACTCAGTGGATATTGAGCTTACCCTCTCTTGAAGACCAATCCCCGTAGATTACTTTCAGTTATCTTTCCGCTGCACTCCCCACGCGTATCAATTTTTTCTCTTGAAATCTTGCACCAATAAATTGAATTCCAACCGGACCTTCCTCTTTATCCCATTCTGCAGGAACTGTGATGGCTGGTAATCCTGCAAGATTCACGGGAACTGTATTTGAGTCTGATAAATACATTTTAAGAGGATCCTTTTCACCCTCCCCTAATTTGAACGGGAGTACTGGCATCGTAGGGGATGCGACAACATCAACCCCCTTGAATGCATTTTCAAATTCTTTACGGACCCAGGCTTTCACCCTCTGCGCCTTTGCATAATATCTATCTTGATACCCTGCTGATAATGCGTATGTTCCTAAGAGAATTCTTCTTTTTACTTCTTTTCCAAATCCATTCTCCCTCGAAGCAGAGAACATTTGATTCCAATCTCCTCCAAAACCACCAGAAATGCCATACCTGACGCCATCATATCTAGCCAAATTAGAAGACGCTTCTGACATGGCAATTACGTAGTACGCCGCAACAGCCTTCTCAAGCGATGGGATTGTGATCTCTTTGATTATACCTCCTCTCTCTTCCAACCGACTCATCGATAATTCAAATGGATCTAACACATTTTTATCGATTCCATTTACTAGTTCTACTGGAATTCCCACTGTCATTCCTTCTATCTCTCCATCTGCACAGTCTGCATATTTGGTATCTCTCCCATCACTTGAACTAGTTGAATCTCTCACGTCCTCTCCTGCTATCACATCTAACAATTTGGCTGCACCTTCTACCGTTCTTGCTATGGGTCCAATTTGTTCTAACGAATTTGCATATGCCACCAGCCCGTACCGAGAAACTAGTCCGTAAGTAGGTTTGATACCCACAACACCACAGAATGCAGCTGGACATCTAATAGACCCTCCTGTATCCGTCCCTAAACCAAACATGGCTTCCCCCGAAGCAACAGCAGCGGCCGAGCCTCCCGACGATCCCCCTGCAACCCGACTCTCATCGTGCGGGTTCACTGTAGGCCCGAAATAAGATGTTTCTGTAGTTGTACCCATTCCAAATTCATCCATATTAGTTTTTCCCACTATGGTCGCACCCGCTGCTTTTATTTTGGCCACCACTGTGGCATCATAAGGTGGGACATAATCCTTTAACATAGCAGATCCACACGTAGTGCGTATGCCCTTAGTGGAAATATTATCTTTTATTGCAATCGTACACCCTTCTAAAGCCCCTTTCTTATTACTTTTTGACTCAATTTTTGTTATAAATGAATTAATATTTTTCATCGAACTTTAGGACCTTTAAAATAATCTTTTTTTGTGTTTTCGTCCACATTCTGAAAAACTTCCCCCCGTGGCAACGATTCTCCCTCTTCATCATCACGCAATACGTTTTTGACGTCCAATCGAATTTCAATTTCCGGGACTTCATCTAGAATCTCAAAATAGTTGATAATTTGCCCGAATTGTTTAGTAAAAATTTCCACTTCTTCATCTTCAAGGTCAATTTTGGCCAATTCTGAAATATGTTGGACCGTTTCTACATCAACTACAATCCGCTCACTCATACCATAGCTACTCTAGATCAGGCGGTAAGCTTTTCGAACCCGCCTTGCTACTTACCCTTCTTCTTTATACGGCGTTTCACTACTCTATCTACTCCTGATATACCCTGTGAGATGGTGGTCCATAGAGGGGTCCGTTGCCCCCACACTTCCATTCTACCTTCTCTAATGGATTCTATTATGCCCTCCACCGTGTCCTCTTCCGTTTGAACTTTCACTCCTGCCATTCCCACCATTCTCGCGATATGGGCATCGGAACCCCCTGTCATTGCAATCCCGTACTTTTCTGCAAAATTCTTCGCCCGTCTATTACCTCTCCCTGTAATCAATCTAGAATTATACACTTCAATGGCATCTACTTTGGATAGTCTCTCGTTTGAAATTTTAATTCCAACCCCATGTCTTGTTTTTTGGAACGGGTGTGGTACTATTGCAACTCCCCCCAATTCTTGAATGCGCTCAACAGTTTCTTCAAAAGAAAGTCCCTTGTCAACACGTTCGCGAATCCCAATAGCTAGGATATGGCCAACATCACTAGTCACTTCCATACCTGGGATTGCAATAATATCATATACAGAAGATTTTTTTTCTGCCTCCAAACTAGCATCAATTTCATCATGGTCTGTTATTGCTATGGCATCCAACCCAACAAGGCTAGCTCTTTCTAATAGATCTTCTACAGAATCTTTACCATCAAATGATAATTTCGAATGGGTGTGTAAGTCGGCTTTTATGAACATATTATCCGAATTTAGTCTCAGTTTGTCAAATTAAATCCTCTGCTTAAAAGTCACTCGAATCATTTATCCTTCTCTTATCTGCACAATCTGCGTCCCGCTAAAGTCATGTATTCAGTAAACCATACATTTACCAAGGGCCCTTTCCCTTTCAACATGACACTCACCAACCGCATCATCCCATGCATCGACGTAGATTTAGACCCAACTGGGAATGCAGTTGTATATACTGGCATCAACTTCGAAAATTTACGTTACACTGGTGACCCTGTAGAAATGGCACAAAAATATAATCAAGCGGGGGCAGACGAATTTGTTTTTCTAGATATAACTGCATCTTCCGATTCACGTTCTACAATGCTCAATGCAGTTTCGAACGTTGCAGATGAACTGTCCATCCCCCTCACAGTTGGGGGAGGAATCCGAACTAAAGAAGATGTTAAGAACACTCTTCGAGCTGGCGCAGACAAAGTTTCAATAAACACTGCTGCTCTATCTCGGCCTTCTTTAATAACTGAGTCCTCTGAGGCATTCGGCAATCAATGCATTGTGATTTCAATCGACGCACGGAGGAGATTCGACGAACACGGAGACCATTATGCCAAAATCAATGGAGAGTCTTGTTGGTTCGAATGCACTATTAAAGGCGGCCGCGAGGGAACTGGAATTGATGTTGTATCTTGGGTTCAAACTGCACAAAAACTTGGGGCGGGAGAGATATTTGTCAATTCAATCGATGCCGACGGAACTAAAGACGGATACGATATCCCTCTAACAAAATCTGTCTGCGATTCCGTTTCCACTCCTGTCATCGCTTCATCAGGGTGCGGATCGCCCCAACATATGTACGAAGTATTCGCAAACGCGGGGGCAAACGCAGCTCTAGCAGCCTCCATTTTCCACTTCGACGAGTATACGATTACAGAAACAAAAGAATATCTTCAATCCCATGGAATTCCCATTCGACTATAATTCTATTTAATCCCTATTTCACTGCAGCTTGATACGCTTTCAAGAACTCACCATATGCCTTCTCTATACTTTTTGTTGCATCACCAAGGGCCTCTAGTGGGTCTCTTCCATCAGTCTTCAGAGACAAAATAGGATCTATCTGCCCTCCTGACTGTATTGGATTTAAATCATATGTGGCAGCAGTTACGCCCTCTGTTTCTAGAAGGGCCCCTTTCAAAACATTCATGAACGTATGATTCTCCCCTTTGATTTCTATCATCAGCTCACTACTTTCTTTACTTAAAACCCGCAATTCCATAATATGTTTAACAATGTAGTACATCTAAAAGTTTCGTTCACGTCACGGACTTAAGTCAAAACGTTATATCTTTCAGAATGTCACACCGGATTCGGGAATAACGTTTGAACAAAACTGGGGGAAGTTTCGTTCTCCTAATAACAAGCCACTTTTATAGTTAATTGGCTTTTCATTTCTTAAATATGAACCCAAACAAAATGCGTGCCCTTGCATTTAAACAACACGGGGGGCCCGAAGTTTTGGAGTATGTAGACGTAAATGTACCTACCCTATCGCCCACTGATATGTTGGTCGAAGTCCGCGCATGTGCACTAAATCATCTTGATATTTTTGTAAGAGAAGGGATACCAGGATCTCACCTATCCTTTCCTCACATTTCCGGAGGTGATATCTCTGGAGTTGTAGTCGATGTTGGAACTCAAGTAAAAGAAGTAGCAAAAGGAGACCGTGTGTTAGTAGACC
The DNA here is from genome assembly GCF_009889665.1 of Candidatus Hikarchaeum yamanae. Classification (NCBI taxonomy): domain Archaea; kingdom Methanobacteriati; phylum Methanobacteriota; class Candidatus Hikarchaeia; order Candidatus Hikarchaeales; family Candidatus Hikarchaeaceae; genus Candidatus Hikarchaeum; species Candidatus Hikarchaeum yamanae. The sequence goes on from NZ_WTZR01000002.1 coordinate 152,615, forward strand.
CTCGGATAACTTGTGGAAAGTGTAGCTACTGTCTGACCGGCGAATCTAATCGTTGTAAGGGAAAAGAACACGGAAACTTAGGCGAAGAGTACTGGGGTGGTTTAGCTGAATATGTCGTAGCACCTGCTAAAAACGCTATAAAAATGCCTGACCACGCAAACTTCGAAGAAGCCGCGGCTTTACCAATTGCATATGCCACCGCATGGAGGATGCTTGTCACCCGTGCAAAACTCCAACCTGGAGAATCTGTTCTAATTCTTGGGGCTTCTGGTGGACTTGGAACTGCAGGAGTTCAAATTGCAAATCTCATGGGGGCAGAAGTATATGCCGCCACTAGTACTGAAGAAAAAATGCAACTCGCACTCGAACGGGGTGCACACCACGTGATTAATTACGCGGAAGAAGATTTCTCACGTGCCATATGGGGCCTAACAGATAAACATGGGGTGGACGTTGTATTCGAACATGTCGGAAAAGAGACTTGGACTGGCAGCATTCGGTCCTTAGCAAATGGGGGTAGGGTTGTCACCTGCGGTGCAACCACGGGATACGATGCCATGACTGACATTCGATATCTATTCAGTAGAGAAATATCTATTTTAGGCAGCCGCGGATGGCAGAGGAAAGATCTGCAACAACTCTCTTCTGTTGTTTGGCGCGGCGAATTGACCCCCATCATCGATCGAACACTCCCCCTTGAAAGTGCTATTGATGGCCTTTTAGCAATGAAAAATAGAGACTTAACAGGCAAGGTGATAATAACCCCCTAATGTCCGTTTCAACTACGAATTTGGGGGAAATTTTCCATTCTTCTGTTATACAAAACCCCGCCAAAATAGCTCTCATCGACGGTGAGAGTGGGGTTGAAATATCCTTTCAACAGCTTGAAATCAATACGGCAAAAGTAAGGTCGATTCTCGATTCTATGAATATTTCAAAAGGGGACCGGATAGCGTTATTTTTTCCAAACCAGATAGAGTTCCTATATGCACTTTTTGGCTCAATGAGGGTCGGGGCCGTACCCGTGTTAATAAACATTGAATTGCCAATTGAAACTTGTTCTTATATAGTACGAGATGCTGGTGCCTCTCTAATTATATCTAGTTCTCAAAGCCATATTTTTCAAAAGGCCATCCAGTCTGCCCAGTCTTCCAAAATATCTGACATACTTTTCTCCTGTGACGAAAAAGACCATTTTCCTGCGGATTCCCCCGATCTTTCTTTCCACAACCTTTCCCACCTAATGGATGCTGCTACCCCCTTGAGTGGGTCTGTTGAAGTCTTACCAAATGATGCCGCATTCCAATCTTATACGAGCGGGTCAACTGGCAATCCAAAAGGTGTCGTGTTAACTCATGGGGGATCTACCTGGAATGCTAGTACAATTTGCAAATTCCATAGACTACAAGAATCTGACCGCGCAATTGTTGCTGCCCCCATGTACCATAGTAATGCACTAAATGGCGCGATAAAACCCATGCTTCTTGTTGGAGGGTCCACCGTTATTCTTCGCGGATTCGATTCGAAAAAAATGATCAAATCCATAGACAAATTCAAAGTCACTTATCTTCGCGGTGTCCCTGCCATGTTCAAACTTTTAGTCGATGATACTGATTCTTTATCTAAATATGATGTTTCTAGCATCGAATGGGCCGTATCTGGAAGTTCTAGTTTACCAGAATCTCTTATAACCTCTTTTGAAAGAATTTTCAATGCGCCCATGGGGATGGCATATGGTCTCACTGAGGGTGGGCCAATTGTTACTTTATCTCCTCGTGATGGGACTAGAAAACTAGGAAGCTCCGGTGTGCCTTTGCCCGGTGTGATAACTCATATAATTGACCCAATGACGAATGAGAAACTCCCCTCTGGAGACATAGGGGAATTAATCATTTCTAGTCCCGGACTGGGCTCCTATCACAATCTCCCCACTATAGAAAAATCCACTTTTGAATTGATTGGGGACTCTCGATTTTTACATACAGGGGATCTCGCCTACATAGACGATCAAGGATTCCACTACATCGTTGGCAGAATTGATGACATGATGAATGTTGGTGGGGAAAATGTCTACCCTGCAGAAGTTGAGTCACTGTTATCTGCACACCCTTCTGTCCGAGATGTTTGTGTAATCTCACTTCCCCATTCAATCAAAGGAGCCGCACCCGTTGCCCTTGTTATTGCAGATGAAACAAGTGAAGAGGAAATTAAACAATTTGCTTTAAACAATGGCCCTGCATATGCACATCCACGTCGGGTTTTATTTGTCCCAACATTGCCCCTTTCGGGCACTGGAAAAATAGATCGACTTGCGGCAAAGGACATCGCACTTCAACATTTCCCCGATCCATTATAATCCCCTCCAATTGCACATTCTCTAATTTCTCCCCCGCCCCCTCCCTCTCTCCCTCTCTCTCTTCCTCTGGCATACCACACCGACGACGTTTTGTTCCAAACCCTATTCTTTTCTATTATGGACCTATCTGCTGCAAAACGATTGCTCCATAATTCTCCATTTCATCAATTTCTTGGAATTCAATTCGAAAAATATGAGTCAGGAGAGGTTATGTTAAAAATCCCCTTTCGCGAAGAACTTCTAGTCAATCCTAAACTAGGCATAATTCACGGTGGCATTATAGCAAGCCTATTGGATATAGCTGGTCATTATGCCATTTTCTCCGTTGTAGGGTCTAAATCTCCTACCATTAACCTCAGCGTAGATTATCTGTCCCCTGCAATTAATTCCGATTTATTAGTTCACGGCGAGGTGATTAAAATTGGATCCTCTACTGGCGTCGCAGATATGAAACTCTATCAATCTGAAGATTCCCAAAAAACTCTCGCAATGGGTCGGGCAACCTACAAACATAGTTAGAATTTCATCTCCACCTTATCCGATGAACTTCTGTTTCAATTTTTTTCCTCATTTTAGTATGGAAGATCTGACTCTTTTTCAACTCCATAGTCGCCGAATATGAATGTGAAATGACCCCCCCTCTTCCTTCAACAAAAGTCTTTATAAAATCTATGCTATCGCAGTTATGTATGGAATAAGAAATCGATGAAATTTCTGATATTTTTTCTAAAAAAATTCTATCTGCATACTTATGATTTTTTTGCGCACCAAATGGCGGATTCATTATCCCTGTCACATCATCCTTTCCTGCCATTTTAATTGGAACGCATTTCACGTCTGCCAGTATCCATTCCACCGCCACTTCCGGTGAAATTAAATCCTCATTCCTTTTGGCGATCGAAAGGGCATCTTTGTCCTTTTCTATTCCTACTACCTTTCTTGGATTTCTCAGAGCAGCCCCTATTGCTAGCATCCCTGTACCTGTTCCCAAATCCACAATACTTTTGCCTTGTATATCTCCATTCATATCTGCTACATGAATTATCGTAGAAGCCACTTCCGCAGAAGTCATATATTGTTCATATTTAATATTTGGATTCTCAAAATCGGAGACCCTCGATAAGTTTAACTCCAATTTCTTCTTCCCACTTACCATTCCTACCACGTTCCATGGAATGTATCAAAGGCCAGTGACTCCAATGGGTCTCTCCCCGTAGCGATCCAGTACTCTTGCGGAGTAAGCATGGGTTTTTTGAATCTGGGACCGTCATCCGTCGATATTCGTGGACAGCCCGTATTTACGAAAGCATCTAATTTGAAATTCAATAATCGATCCGGAGTGATCTCATCCAGGGTAATTACATATGCATTCTCATTATCTTCAATTATTTCTTCTGCCAATTCCCATCTCCCCTGTCCGATCTTTGTGCAATATATTATTCCCCACGTTTTCGCACCCATCGCTTTATGAATTGCTGCATATCGTTGCTTGATAAATTTATCCGCATCTGCAATAGAAACTAGATTATTTACCGGATCTGCAATCACCACTCGTTTATCTCTATGCATCATTGCCAATCCAAGTGGATGGAATTTTCCCCCTCCTACATACATTATCTGACTAGCGTCCACATCGGCAGAGGCATAGTTGCAACCCAAAACTTGTCCCTCATGTGTCAACCTTTCGTCTCCTCTTCTAGTATGGACCGTATACCCTTCATCTTCCAAGAATTTTTTCATCTCCTCAAATCTATTCTGATGCTGGGTGGTTGTCACGAGTCCAACATCAGGATTGGAATTTGGAATTTCTAATTCTTTAAGAGCAAGTTTCATTATTGGCACAACCTCCACATTGGAATATAAAGGAACATATATTATTTTCTCAGAAGTTTTCATCGGACTATGTCCAAAATGAACGAAAAGGTCTGATCTCTTCAATAGATGCATATCCAAGTCACAAGCTCCATAACAAGGCTGTCCCGAAATCGCGACGACCACCTTTTTTGGCAATTTCTCTTTTAGATCGTTTACTATCGCTGGACCTCTGCGTTTTAATCCCTCTGGAAATTGCAATCCAATCGTTTTTGCCCCTTTCTCTTTGATAGCTTCTAATATTTGGTCAAGCTCATAATCCCACTCTCTCTCGTATGTAAGTTCCATCATAGATTCAGGTTGGCCTTCCATATCCGATTCCCATTCCCTCTCCATTATGTCTCTTGTGCATCTCGAATCTTTTAACGTCGGCGCTTCTACTTTCTTATTTATTTTTGTACAAACACCTCTCTTTATCATCTCTCCCCTTTTTGATTATGCATGGCAAAAAACTTACAAGACTTCATAGCCGAAGTCGAAGAAGAAGTTTTAGAAATATCTAGCGCCATTCACCCTGATAAATTTGAAGCTAGTGCAATACTTGAACATCTTGAAGAACGTGGGGAGTTCCCCCTTGTCCATTTTACCAATCCTTCAGGAATTGATGGCTTAGACACTACCCCGGGAAAAGTAACACTAGCAAGCAATGTATTCGCCGATCGAAAAAGAATCTCTCGCGCGCTAGGATTACGTAGAACTCAATATCGAATGGAACCTGCACTCGAATATGCTCGCCGAGAAAGAGAACGAATTTTACCCGAAATTATTGATCCCAAAGATGCCCCTGTAAAAGAAGTAAGCCACGTTGATGCGTACGGACATGTCGATCTTAGGCGACTCCCTATCATGCATATCAATGAGATGGACCCTGCCCCTTATATTGACATGGCAAATGTAATGCAAGCCCCTCCTGAAGATGTGGATGAATTTGGCCATGAATTCTACAATATAGCCTTCCTACGTACGCAGTATAAAGGACCTGATAAGCTTGGAATTCACATGTCCCCCCGTCATAATCATCGGATAGTCAATAAAAATTGGGCTAGCGATCGCACGACTAAAGTGGCCATTGTGGCAGGCCATCATCCTTCATTTTACCTAGGTGCTCTAACTCTTGCAGCATATGGGGTTGACGAATACGAAATTGCAGGAGGAATGATGCAAGAACCTGTCAGGCTTGTTCCTTCAGAAACATGGGGGGATGATTTCATGGTACCTGCAGATGCAGAGATCGTCATTGAAGGTGAAATTCCACCCCACGAATTAGAGGCAGAGGCACCATTCGGCGAATACCCTGGATATTATGGGCCACAAAGAATGCGCCCTTTGATAAATGTCAAAAACATAACTCGTCGAAAAAACGCTGTTCTTCAAACTGTTTTTGCCGGACACCGAGACCACTGGTTAACTGGAACCTTGCCCCAAGAAGGCAGTCGCTACAATGCTCTAAAAATTCATGGTCGCATCGCAGGCCTCACTGCAATCCATCACCCCCCTAGTGGATGTGGCAGATTTAGGGCATATCTCTCAATTGACAAAAAAGCAGAAGGGGAAGGGAAAATGGCAGGTCTTGCAGCACTAGCTGCAGGAGATCTAGTCAAACACGTTATAGTCGTCGACGACGATATTGATGTGTTCAATGAGGAAGAAGTTCTTTGGGCAGTTTCTACACGGTGCCGCGTGGAAGAAGATTTGGACATCATTCCCGGGGCAAAAGGTAATACTCTCGACCCAACAGTCCGACCTGAGTATGATAATAAAAATGCCAAAATGATTATAGATGCCACTGTCCCACTCGAATACGCTTATCCTGCGAGATGTAGTGTCCCCGACCATGCAAAAGAAGAAATTCTCTCTCGGTGGGACGACTTAATTGATCAAAATTCTCTCAAACGCTACCGAGAACTAGAGTGATATTCCTATATCTTTTCACCCCCTTCACCGACTAAAGAACACCATGGAATCTCTTGAAATCCCTCTTGACTTTGAAGTTCTACAGTCACAAAATCCGACAGAACAGCCCTCTTCTGCAGTATTTTTTCTACACGGATATGGTGCAAATGAGCTGGATCTTTCTTCTTTATCACGCCATTTCCCATCTGACATTTTTATAATCAGTTTGCGTGCCCCCTTCCCTTTGTCTAGCGGTTATTGTTGGTATCCAATCAACCTCTCTCCCACTGGGGAAATTCCCGATCAACCAGAACCCGATTCTTTAAATCAAAGTATAGATTTAATCAATAAAAGCCGGGATGCGGTCATAGAACTATACAACTTAGAACCTCACAAAATAGGTCTATTGGGATTTAGCCAAGGAACTATACTTTCTCTTTCTCTTCTTTGCAAATCCCCGTCTGATTATTCTTGGTGTATTGGTTTTAGCGGATACCTTCCCACTTCTTTTTTTAATTCGTCCCATGCCGGACTCCTGAATAAACCTGTGTTTTTATCGGCAGGGATTGCAGATGAACTCATCCCTTTACATAAAATCGATAAAACCAAAAAGAAATTAGAAGAACTAGGGTGCGACGTGACATTTTCATCACACCCCGGGGGCCATTATATTGAACAAAGCACGCTCATGGAATTGCAACAATGGATTTCTAAACACGTTCCTTAGTGCTTCATTCGGCACACATAAATCCTCTCCTGCGAAATCTCTCCTATGAGCACCAAAGCAGATTCTGATTTATCGAAACCCTCCTCCGAAATAGAAACATTCGGCAAGCTTCTTGGAGAGGCAATTTCCAATTTACCGGAATATAAAGCGTATGAACAAGCCCGAGATCAAGTGAAAGGCGATTCGGAGGCCCAAGAACTTATCAATGATTTTGAAAAACAAAGGCAATTATTCATAATAAAAAGAGCTAGCGGTGAAGCAACCAAAGAGGACTTAGACAAAGTCGGAGAGCTACAAGAAGAACTCAACAACTTACCCACGATGGAGCATTTTTTAGAAACTCAACAAGAATTGCTAGCCCAATTAGAAAAAACCAATGAGTATATTTCCGAGGAGCTTTCTCTAAATTTTGGAGAGCAGATCAGTGGATGTGGCTGCTCTTAGTTACTTTCATACCTTCACAACCCACATGTTATGAACGAAACTATCCATTCAACTTGGGGAGACTATTTGCCCAATCAAATACACAATTCAACCCCCTCTGGCGTGTCAATCTGGTACCTAGGGTGTCAAGGCTTTGTACTCAAAGCTAATGATGGAACTACCCTTTTTATCGATCCATACCTTGGCAGTGGGGACCCCCCCAGAACAGTTCGAATGATCCCTGTCCCCTTTCACCCCTCTGCTATACACCACTCGGACGCCATTCTTGCTACTCACGATCACACCGACCACGTCCACGCAGAATCTCAAGCACCAATTCTTTCTAAACATAAATCCCCATACTATGCGCCCGATGCTAGCCTAAGTAAAATTGAATCTGAAAACTGGGTCGAAAATTGGGACGTTGACCCCTCTCAATTCATTGAAGTCTCCGAAGGAGATAGCTTTTCTGTAGGCTCTTTTACAATCCATGTAGAACCAGCACATGATCCCGGAGCACGCCATCCTGTTTCTTATATAATTCAACACAAAACCGGTACTTTTTTTCACGGAGGGGATACAAAACCACACCCCTGTCTCGATGATATTGGGGCTAAGTATGATATAGATCTAGGTGCATTAGCGTTTGGATCTTCTGGAATTATTCTTAACAAAAAAACACGCAAACCAAAGCTCACGAAATGGTATTGTGATGAGTCAGATATCATTCAAGCGTCTTGCCAATTACGTCTAAAACGATTGATTCCCGCCCATTGGGATATGTGGAAAGGACTAACTGCAGACCCCTCATCCTTGGTCCCTCATGCAAGAGGATTTGAATTTCCTCACCACATCGAAGTAGTTGAAATCGGAGACATGTTAACTCTATAGCGAAAAAATCTCTTTATTTACTATATTTATTGGTTCTCTCCCTGTCAAAACAGCCCTGATATTTTCTGCGACAATTTCTCTTTGTTTCAGCTCACTTTCAACGGATTTAAAAGCAACATGAGGCGTCAACACAACTTTTTCTATATCTGATAGAGGGTTATTCGATTGGAATGGTTCATCTGCATAAACATCAAGCCCTGCACCTGCGATTTTTCCATTTTCTATCGCCCAGACTAGACTCTCTTCATCAATGACCCCTCCCCTAGATGTATTGATAATAAATCCATTTTTCCCTACTAATTCTAGTTCCCTCTTCCCAATCATTCCTCTCGTCTCATCAGTCAATGGGACGTGTAATGATACTACATCCGAAATCTTGAGAAGGTCTTCAATATTCTCGACACATTTTGCCCCTGCTTCTATTATCTCCTCTGGATCGACATATGGGTCATAAGCTACTGCATCAAAACCTAGTGCAATCGCCTTTCTACATACCTCTTTAGGTATTTGCCCAAATGCAACAAATCCTATTGTCTGACCCTCGATTCTTCTCATATCTGCCCACTTTGATCGTGCCACACCCCATCCATTTTTCCTAATATCTCTGTCGAAACCAACAATACGTCGTTCCAGTGACAAAATCAACCCGATAGTGTGATTTGATACTTCTGGTATGCAGTAATCTGGAACATTACTAACATATATCCCCATTTCAGTTGCGGCTTCCAAGTCCACATTTTCAAAACCAATACCCGTTCTGCTAATAACGCGGCATTTTTCTAGTGATTCGATTATTTCTCTATCGAATTCCATCTGGCTCACAATAACACCATCTGCCTCTTTAATTAGATCTCTGGCAGATCGATCCGATAACTCTGCATCGATTAACTCTGCATTAATTTTCCCTAATATGTCCCTCTCTATATCTAAACCCCCCTTCGAATTATCTGTATACACCACCGAAAAGGGCTCCATACATGTCGACTCATTTCCACTGACTAAAAATAATCGGTCTAATTCCTAATCGATTGTTGAAACCATTTCGATGGTATTTCTTCTCCTAGTTCTTGTTCCTTCGCACGTTCATAGACTAAACCCCCAACTGCTGCGAATTGTATCCCTGCAGAACGATTATGGTAATATACGGACTCATTTTTACCTTTTCTACCTATCTCCTTTTCACAAATAATTTCAGACAAAGTGGGATATCCCGTCTCTACAAACCCGCGCTTCCCCCTTTTAGATTGATATTTATCAATTTTTCCACCACCTATTATTTCGGCCTTGTGATTTTTGTTCGTCGTTGAAAACACCCGATCGACATTTTCTATAGTCCCGTTGTCAATTTCAGTACTCCTCACATCTATTATGGTCATTCCTGGTTCTATCCACTCCTGAGAAAAAACTGGAGTTTGAGATGCAGTACATGTGGCAACAATATCTGATCCTCTTGCTACCCCTTCTGGACTCTCCATAGTATTCACTTCTATATTCAATTCATCAGACATTTTTTCCGCAAAAATTTTCCTGTTTTTTTCCGTTGGAGAATATACTTTTATTTCTTCTATTTCTCTCACCTCTGAAATATTCATGGCATAACTCTGAGCCATCCCCCCTGATCCTATTATCCCCAGTATATTCGAATCCTCATTTGAGAGATGTTTACACGCAACAGCCGCAGTTGCTCCTACTCTCTCATGCTGTATCACTCCATCGTTCATTATTGATAATAACTCGCCGTTTCTTGTATCAAAAAGAAGTATGACTCCCATGAATTTACCCGGGCTCTCATTGAACTTTTCCTCTGCAAAATATCCTCCTTTGTCTACGTATTTTATGACATCCGATTTAAAACGAAGAGCTAGCCTTGGAGGATTTATTGTAGCACCAACCATCGATCCCCATGCAAAATAATCTCCCATTGTGGTCGGAGAAACTATATCTGTCCTGGAGAGAAACGTAGCATTTCCTCCTCCTAGTTGCCTGAATGCAGTTTCTATAGAATCTATAGTTTCTCTTCTGTCCAATACTTTCTTCGCAATTTCATTGTCGATCAAAACAACCATACCGTATTAAAGATGTGTCTACCAATGAACTTAGGTTAATCTCCTTTCATCCTGCAATCAATACGCGACATTTTAAGCGAATGAAGAGTTAGCCGACATATGAGTGAAAAAGACCTAGAACATGCTTGGTTTTATCAAACCAACCCTGAAGATATCCTCACCGGGGCAATTGCAATAGAAGAAGGGTCTTGCATTTCCCCCCTCCCCTGGCCGTCTATGGCCCTCGAATATGGGTATGCACCAACTCCCGATGAATACTATTCTCGTCTATATAATTCGGCATGTGAAGCTGCGCAAAAATCTGCATCAAATCTTACCAAAACCCCCGACCGGCAAATCTCCCATGCAATCCGTACCATGGATGACTACTCTCGTATTGAGAACGAACTCACAGCCCGACTCTCTGAGTGGCTGGGCGACTATACTGGCATATCCCAAGACCTCCAAACTTCCATCGAGACAATCGCCACTAATTCTGACCATTCCCACTTCGATGCTCACATCCTTTCACTTCATAATCAAATAGTATCTCTCTCCGACAAGCGTGAAAAACTTGCACATTTCATCGAATCTGAAATGCCCCACATATCACCCAATCTAACACAAATGGCAGGTCCTCTTCTGGCAGCAAGACTAATTTCGATAGCAGGGGGCTTGGAAAAATTAGCAAAAAAACCATCCGGAACTCTACAAGTTCTCGGGGCCGAAAACGCACTATTTGCCCATCTCAGGGGACGCGCAACCTCCCCAAAACATGGGGTCATATATACTCATGAATATATCTCTAAAACACATCCCCGTTTAAGAGGGAATGTAGCACGAGCCTTCTCCGGTAAACTTTCAATTGCCGCCCGAATCGATTATTATTCTGGCACTTTAAATCCCGAAGTCCATTCCGACCTACTTGCCAAAATAGACCAAATTAGATCTCGGGGTGAAAGTAAATGACAAAACCAGAGTCTTATCAACATTTGGACATTCGAGGAAAAACCCACTTAGTCACAAAAGGCCCTCCTACTTATGGGGAGCAAACAAAAAATGGGTGGAGAGTATGGGATCCTGCCAGATCCAAACTCGGATCAGTCCTCACTCAAGACATCGATGTCGGTCTGTCTAAAAATGCAAAGGTCCTTTATTTAGGTGCTGCGAATGGGACCACAGTCAGTCATGTTGCAGACGTTGCATCTATAGTTTATGCAGTTGAATTTTCACCACAACCAATGAGGGACCTCCTCAATGTGGCGCGATCACGAACGAATATTATTCCTTTGTTAAAAGACGCCCGACATCCTCAAACGTACTCACATGTTGTGGAATCCAATCTTGATCTAATAATACAGGATGTCGCAACCAGGGGTCAGGTTAAAATCGCCCTTGATAACAAAGAATTCCTATCTCCAACTGGAAAACTTTTCCTCGTAATCAAAGCCCGAAGTGAAAACGTTGTTACTCCGCCTGAACTTATTTTCAAATCGTCTATAGAAGATTTATCTCAAAGCTACGCCATTCTTCAAACTCAAAAACTTACTTCTCATCATAAAGACCACATGGCCATTGTTGCAGAACCCCTTCCTCAATAATGAGTTAATTTTTATTCCCATCTCGGCTAACTATATCCAATGAAACTAGGTTCTGCAGCCAATTTTAACAAATTTGGTACTCTTGGAATTGAAGAGGAGTACTTCGTCGTGGATTCTAGTGGAAAACCTGTTAATACCACCGGTCAACTCATAGAAGGATCTGATGCTCCTGGTTTCCTTAAAAATAATATTGACAATGAACTCTTCAAATTCATAATTGAATGTAGAACCCCTATATCAAACAACCTCAACGACGCAAAATCAGCTTTATCGGAAATGCGAGAAAATATACAATTACACGTCCAAAATTATGGATTTGAACTAGCAGTATCTGGGCTACACCCTGCAGCATTATGGCAAGAACTTGAACACGTAGAATCTCCTAGATATGCTGCACAACTCGACCGAATTCAATATCCTCAGCACAGAAATACTACTGCGGGATTGCATGTTCATTTTGGCGTGGACGACGCCGAAAAAGCAATATGGATGGCAAATCAGTGCCGCCCCTACCTTCCTCTTTTGCTGGCTCTATCTTCAAATTCTCCCTATTGGAATGGTTTCGATACGGGCTTAGAATCTGCACGGGCACTCATTTTCGAGTCACTACCCAATACTGGAATGCCTGCTGAATTTTCAAATATGGCTGATTATTTACATTTCGAGCGTTTAATGGTGGAAACCAATTCAATCTCCGACCGAGGTGCACTTTGGCACGACGTCCGTCCTCATACTGAAAATGGAACCATTGAATTGCGAATCATGGATGCTCAAACCCAAACTGAAAGGTCTGCACACCTTTTGGAGTATATTTACTACCTATTGTCTGACCTATCCGAACGATACGAAGATGGGGATTCTGGAGATTCCCCCCGATTTGAAGTTTTATGTGAAAACAAATGGAGATCTATCCGACACGGTTATCATTCCACTTTTATTAATTGGGAAAACTCTAATCAAATTCACTTAGTCGATCTAGTCGAATCCGAGTGCCAACGCCTTGGAACTTCAAGCTTACGTACTCTCTACGATTTAGGGTCTGGATCTTCTTCCCAACGGGACCAATATGATAGTGGTGGACTCGATACTCTTTGCAGGAGTTTAATTATTTGATGCCTCCTCTTAAAAATGTCATTTTTGGAGGCACATTCGACCCCATCCATGATGGACACCGGAGTTTATTCAAATACGCATTCGAGTTAGGAAACGTTACCATTGGACTCACTAGCGACGAACTAGCATCTAGCACTCGATCCAGTTCTAGACTCATTCGCCCCTTCTCTGATAGGAAACAAAATCTCATATCTGAACTCCTTCTCCTCTCAAAAACTCACTCAAGAACCTTTGAAATCACCGAATTGATGACTCCGACTTCCATAGCTTCCGAAGGCGAATATGATGTGCTTGTCGTCTCTCCTGAAACTGAACCTATTTCCTATTTAATAAATCAAATTCGGGCCGATACTGGTCTGAAACCACTATCTGTAGTAACTATCCCGTTTGTCCACTCAAAAGACGGGGGAATTATTTCTAGTACTCGAATACTTTCCGGGGAAATAGATTCCAATGGCAATACCCTTTCACCATGAAGGGGGATCAAAACCCGCAGCCTTCAAAGTTTCCTTCCATCTCCCCTGTATCGCCAAACGAGATATGCCCATTTTTTCTGCAATCTCTTGTTGTGACCTTTCTTCCCCTGCAATCAATGAACCGACATAAATCCCCGTTGCAATTGCTGCGGGCTTCGATCTCTCCTTCTCTGGTATGTCTGACAAGTATATCTCCACCGCATATGATTTAGCACGCGCACCGAGATTCAACTCTTTTGCAACCCTATCGATCTCCGAAATCCATTCCAATTGCTCAACATGGTCCTTTGCTTTGTGCACAATATCCCCTCGTTTTTCTGATTATATATAATCTCACCTTCTCTCATTTTCTTGACTCAAAGAAAAACATATTAAACCACCCCCACAAAAAGTCATAACCTGCATGGGTAGCCGAGCCAGGTCAAAGGCGCAGGGTTTAGGACCCTGTCTCGTAGGAGTTCGCAGGTTCGAATCCTGCCCCGTGCATCATTCCTTCAATTGATCTAATTCAATACTAGGGGGGTATATGCCCCTCTTTAAAATCAAATCACTCTGGGGCCGAGCCATACAAGTCAAAGCATATCTTTCTCGCTCTTCTTTAGTCAACGCGTGGGCTGCAGGCTGCACCACCTCTCCTTGGACGATCTCTGCACAGCAAGCCAGACACATTCCCACTCTGCATGAATATTCTTGAGCGATCCCATCTCTAAGGCACCCTCTTAATATCGTATGCTTATCCGAAACTTCTAGAGATTCACCCGCATCTTGATATTCTACCTTGTATTCTGCCATTGTTATTGTTAGACTCTCTCTTACTGAATTAAACTTTTCCCATTTTTCCTCCAAAAACTAATAACTAATATATTTCCCTCTCTTATCTCTCACATGGATCTATCCAAAACACCCTCTGAAATGATTTATGGGGGCGCAATCGCAATCGTATCTGGTATCTACTCATTTCTAATGGGATCTAGTTTTACAATTTCCCCTTTCACTCTTCCCACCATTCTCGGGGTAATTGTTTTCATCCATGGGGCATTGTTATTATTTTCTCCAGACTCTATTTCTAAATTTTCCAGAGAAAGTGGACTAATGATGATGGTTTATTCGATTCTTATGCTCACAAACCAAGTGATCATGCAGCTGACTTCAATGATGATGGCAGAGTGGGATATCGGGATGGTTTCTTTGGCTATCTTGATGTTAGTCAGCGGCAGACTCATGGTCTCCAGCGCAGTATCTATGTAAGATATAAATGAATAAAGAACCCTACGTCACTAGTTTCGATGTTCGCTTCAGGGATCTAGACTCTATGGGTCACGTAAACAATGCAGTCTATGCAACTTATCTAGAACACGCACGAATAAAATATTATGAGAGTCTACTCGACATATCTTTGGCAGATGTAGACACTGTCATTGTCCATTTGGAGATTGACTATATCAAATCCTTGCAATTAGGAGAAACGGTCGAAGTATCTTTGTCTATATCTTCGATAGGAACCTCTAGTGTTACTATGGAGTATGTTTTGACAAATGGTTCTGAAAAAGTTGCCACTGCAAAGACAGTCCAGGTTCTACTTGATGGAAAAACAGGAACTTCTACCCCAATCCCCCAAGAATGGCGAACTCTAATGGAATAATTTCCATTTCACCTCTTTGGAATTATCCCTCTCGATTGAAGTAGTTTAATATCACTTTCTGTATAACCCACCTCGTAGAGTATTTCCTCATTGTGTTCTCCAAGCAATGGAGGTGGCATTCTAAAACCCGTCTCTGCATTATTATAATTCAGAGGATGATTGATAACTGGAATACTCATAGATCCTTCGCGAGCTATCTCTGAAATAACCCCTCTTGCCATTGTTTGTTCGTTATACATGGCATCTCTCACAGAAAGTAAAGGCCCCACAGGCAGCTGCTTCTCTACAGCTAGTAATTCGACCCATTCTTTTGTGGATTTTTTCTCGAATACAGAATTAAGAATCTCTTCTAATTCATCCACATTTTCGACACGGTCTGCATTCTGTTTAAATCTCACATCCTCTACTAAATCCACCCTTTCAATAGAGTCACACAACTCTGCCCATAGTTTCTGATTCGCACAAGCAACATTGAGATAACCATCCTGAGTCCTGTACGATTGATACGGGGACAAAACCGGATCTTTGGTTCCCATTCTCGTTGGAATTTCTCCTGCAAATACTTTGGCAGCTTGCTTAGTTAACCATGGCAATGCAGCATCATTCATACTAAGTTCAATAAATTCCCCTTCATTTGTTTTTTCCCGACGGCGAAGAGCACACACAATTCCAAAAGCAGCCCACATTCCTGTAATAAGATCAGTCTGAGGCAATCCAACCTTTGTGGGGTCTCCTCCCACCTGTCCTGTGACATCCATGATGCCTGCAGTACCCTGTATGAGCAAATCATACCCCGGCCTACTAGACCACGGCCCACTTTCTCCAAAAGCGGATATTGAACAATAAACAATATCTGGTCGGCATTTTTTGATGTCTTCATAACCTACGCCCAACCTCTCCGCCGTCCCTGGTCTAAAGTTTTGGATGAATACATCTGCCTGGTCACACAACTTATATAAAACTTCGACCCCTCCTTCTGCTTTCAGATCTATTTCCACACTCCGCTTTCCGTAATTAACAGTCCAGAAATATGGCGATTCTCCCCGATCAGAAGCTGTTATTCCTGCCCCTTTTTTATTTTCCATTTCAATAAACGGGGGGCCAGAGTGTCTATTATCATCTCCTACATTCGGCTTCTCCACTTTTATCACATCAGCCCCTTGAAAACCAAGCATAAGTGTTGCAAAACCTCCCGTAACAAATGTGGTCAAATCAATGACTTTTATTCCTTCAAGTAGACATTCTCCACCTTCCATGTGTCAGAGAAAATAGATTCATGAACTAACCAGTTTCGACTCATTTTTGTCTGGCACTCGCATTAGCAACTGTATGTACGATTTAACGTTACCACTCGATGAAGGTACTATTCGACCCGCCCAGCGTGTTGGATTCGAAGCAATACAGACTGCCTCTGGAGAATTAAAAAACTTCGCTAGCGACGTCCGAGCTTTCTCAACCTATGTCCATACTGGCACCCATATAGACGCACCCATCCATTATTCCCCTGGTGGAAAAACTATAGACCAACTTGATGTAAGTATTTTCTGTGGACCTGCGCGGGTTTTTGATATGAGGGCCCACGCAAGCAAACTCATTACTGCAGACATACTAGATGAATGCAATCCCGGAATTTCTCCCGGGGATCGAGTCGTTTTGCTCACTGGAGATATTGACAAACAAATAGAAAGCGGCGATTATCCAGATGGAGTTTATGTCGAGTCTTCCAGTCTCTCCCCCGATGGTGCCACTTGGCTTGTTGAAAAACAGGTCTCATTGGTTGTAGTGGATTTTGTTACTGAATCTGTCGATGCATCAAAGTACCATGTTAAAGATCCCTCTCGCCCTGTGCACGTCACATTGCTCGATGCAGAAATACCCATTGTTGAGAATATCTGTAACATTGGCACAATAGTTGATCACGATACCATTGAAATATTTTGTTTACCTCTATTGATCCCTCGATACGAAGCCGCACCCGCACGTGTAGTGGCACGATTACCCAATTAAGATAGTACCTAAATTCTCCCTCGCTACCATGCCTCGAATCAAAGTTCCCCAAAGTCCGGACCCTCCGATACGCAAGCCACCATCTGACGATTCCATCCCATCCGAAATAGACTTTTCCTGGGAACTAAATACTTCTGCACATCACAAAATACGTTTATTTTTACTCTTGGCCCCAGGATCTCTGGTATTTTTATTCACAATTATAGCAATGAATTGGGCTGACCCGAAACAACACATATACTTGGCATTGGGTGGGTTTGGATTAACATTATGGGCTATATTGAAAGGTGGGGATTTAGTCAAGATCTATGACAATCGATATAAGAAAAAGCGATTAGAAGAACTCAATTCTTAGGTTTCTATAGTTCTTTACAGTCAATCCCAACCACTTCTTCAATCGATGCATGCCCATCCCTCTCTAGTAACTCTACCAAACCCGTAGTTATCTGACGTGCAAGTGAAGGTCCTTTGTATACAAAACCTGTGTATATCTGTACTAAGGATGCACCATGCCTAATTTTCTTATAAGCACTTTCTGCTGAATCTACCCCTCCCACACCAATCACGGGTAGGTCTGTCAGCCCATATATGCATTCAACGGTATCCGTAGCTTTCTGCTCTAATGGCCTCCCACTAACCCCACCCCATTCTTGACCATGTTTGGATTTCAATTGAGAATGATCTGTAGTCGTATTTGTCGCTACAATTGCTTTTATATCATGATCCTCTGCAACTTCAATAGCCTTTGACAAATTGGCTAACTTTTCTTTCGAATCATAATCTGGACCAACCTTCACAGCAATCGGTTTGTTATGTTTATTCTTTTCTTGTAAAGCCCCAAAAACTTCTGAAAGCCGTTCTGGACTAGACTCATCATACACTTCCGGGGTATTCGGGCACGAAACATTAATCACAAAATAGTCTGGAAACTCATACAGCGTCTCAAATACTTTCACATAATCTTTAATCGCATCCTCTGGGCCTGATTGATTCATTTTCCCTATATTTACTGAAATGGGTGCCGCAACATTTCCCATGGATTCCATTCTATCTCTCACCCGATTCGCACCCTCTCCATTAAATGCAAGCCTATTGATCATCCCTTCATCCTCTGGCAATCTAAATAATCTTGGTTTGGATTCTCCTTCTTGGGCATCTGGAGTAACTGTCCCTATCTCTGAAAACCCAAACCCTAGATCGATTAAACTTTTTGTAATTTCACCATTCTTGTCAAACCCAGCTGCAATCCCTATCGGATTTGGAAACTCAGATTCTAGACACTTCATTTTGAGAGATGGGTGATTTAATTGATAGTAAGATCTAATTCGCTCTCTAATTATCTCAGAAGAGCAACCCACTTTGAGAATATTTTTTCCACAACTATGAGCAACCTCTGGTGGTAATTTGAAGAACACCGGCCGAACAATATCATACAATGTCACGATTAGCCTTTATCCTGCTCATACGTACTTTTATCGTTCTCAACACATAGATTGTAATAACAACTGCAAATAAATAATCCTCGCCAGTTCACTAACAACAATTTACCATGACATCTACTTCCCACACTGTGCGTTTAATCTGGGACAGCGGCCATATCGACACCATCGATGTTCCTGTTGGTAAAACTATTCTTGAAGCTGCAATTTTAGCAGGTTGCGTCGTCCCATTCGAATGTCGTTGGGGATCTTGTGCAAAATGTACGGGCCATTTACTCACAGGGGATGTAGTCCACACCTCCCCTCCTCGTGTACTCCGAAAAGAACATTTAATTGCGAACTATGTTCTCCTCTGCGTTGCAGAGCCCATTTCCGATTGTTCAATCGAAGTGGGAGACCATTTTAAAGACTCTCTTTCCACCGTTTCTAGGGACTCTATCACATCCACTACTTCCCCTCCCCTTTCACCCGCATTTGGCTGGAAATCTCAAAGAGAAAACCCGTAGATATCTTCGATACACCACCAAGCACACACCCTTCGAACGTTTTTATTTTTCACATATTCCTCCGAAGCATATTTATACTCCTCTCTTATTATTATAGCAAAATTTAAATACGCTAATCATAGATTAAGTTCAGGTTTATTGATGATGATTTCTGTCAGAAATGTAAACGCAATAACCTGGAATAATTTAAATTATGAAAGAAAATCTTAAAAGACGACAATTTTTAAAAGTTTCAGCCGTAGGTGCCGGTATTGCCGGTATCGCTGGCTGTACGGGCAGCAGCGGAGGATCCTCTGGATCTGGAGCCGCCCGAGAAAAGTCAGGGTCAACTACCTCTAGTAGCGTTGTAAAAGGTGGAAGTGCATCTTCCGCCGCTGGACGTTCCGAGAGAAAACCTGCCCCTGGAGCATCTGCAGGATTAAAAATTGGGTCCATAACCGTTCCTAGTGCTGTTATCTCAAAAGCACAGGCAGAGGGAGAATGTCTCCTTTACGGTGCAATGGACGAGCCAGATATGCTCGACCCAATCAAACCAGCGTTCGAAGAATCCGTCCCCGGTGTAAAACTTAC
>NZ_WTZR01000020.1:0-2847 GCF_009889665.1 Candidatus Hikarchaeum yamanae
GATTATTGGGGAAGGGGAAGTGTGTCTTGCTGCCATGAATCGAAATTTCCGTGGTAGAATGGGAAGTTATGAATCAGAAATCTATCTATCGAGTGTTGCTACTGCAGCTACATCTGCAATTACAGGTTCGATTACAGATCCACGGAGAGGATTATGAGAGGCATTGCATACATATTTGGGGAAGATATAAGTACAGACATAATCCTTCCTACAGATTACACCCACGGGTCAACTATAGATTATAAGCATGTTTTTGACCCAGTGAGGCCAGGTTTTGCAAAAGAAATTACAAAGGGGGATATCATTGTAGCTGGGAAAAATTTTGGGTCGGGGAGTAGTAGAGAAAGTGCACCAATAGCGATACAATTGGCAGGTATATCCGTAGTTGTTGCCGAATCATTTTCAAGAATATTTTATCGAAATGCGATTGCAATTGGACTTCCAGTTATTACAGCGGAAAAGATAACAGACTTTGTTTCTGAAGAAAATGAGATAGAGGTTAATCTAGATACAGGTATTATTGTAAACCACACCACAGGTGACGAAGTGGAAGGAGAATCGATGCCTCGAGAAATTCAATCTATTTTTGAGGCAGGGGGGTTGATTAATCACTATAAAGTGAATAAAGGGAAAATTGAGATACAAAAATGAAATATAACTATCCAGAACCAAGAGCCCCCTCGTATGAAGAACCAACAAGCATTGAAGATTGCATCCAAAAGGCAAAGGTAATTTCTAGAAAGAAGGGAGGGAGAACTGCCATGGGGACAATAGAAGATGGAGATTGTATACTAGTTCTTTCGCTGCCAGATCAAGATGAATATGTTGAACGTGCAATTATGCAAGCTTGTGAAGTGGAAGGGGCAGACATGGTTCGATTTTTATACCCGGAAGAATTGACGGGAGAAACTCACGGGAAAAGCACAGTTGAAGAGGGGTGGAGAGAGGCCGAGATGTTTGAGAATGGGATTGCCTCTGGATCTCCAGAAACTGCAGATCTAGCAAGCGGTTTGAATATTGCAGGGTCATTGAGAGAATTTTTAGACGAGCATCCGAACTATAATAAAATTTATTGGGATATAGGAGCACGGTCGCAAAAAGCTAGTGTTTTGGAAAGACATAGTCACAAATTTAGGAATAATTGGCAATTTAATAACTGGGAAGAGTTTCAATCTAGAACCTGGGACCTTCCAGATGAATTACTCATAGAAATTGAAAGGAAAGTAATAGATGTTTTGGGGGACATAGAAGAAGTTACTATGACAGATCCGCAAGGAACTGATTTAAGATTTGAACTCACACCTGATGAGGCGGCAAGGTGGCAAATGACGGCGTGGCAATCTGGGCACCTATACATGGATCCATTGCAGGCGACTTGTGTGGGAGAATGTAGAGGAGGGTGCAGGGATGAGCAGAATCAACCCATATTTTTATCACAAGATGTACCACCAGTATTTGGAGGGGCGACAGGTACTATTTCGGGTACTGCAAATCATGCTGGTTTTTTCCCACATATGGATCTAACATTTGAAGAAGGTAAACTAGTAAAGGTAGAAGGAGGAGGAGAGTATGGAAGGCGGATAGAAAAGCTTAGAGAAAAATATGAAAATGTGCATTGGCCAGGATACCCTAGAAATGGTTTTTTCTGGCATTGTGATACTGCACTTTGTACGCTTCCTAAAGCATTCAGGAGGACTTCAGATATGTTCGAGAGCTCATGGAGATTCCCGAATCTTCCGGAGACTACCAGGGCGGGTGTAATTCATTTCGGATTTGGTTCTAGACGTCATTATATTGAGGAACATCTAGACTACGCGGCAAAAAATAATCTGCCGCTCGGTCATATACATGTACATAATTATTTTGTTACAATGGATATGAAGCGCAGATCAACAGGAGATTGGAATAGAATAATTGATAAAGGGAGATTGACAGCTTTAGACCACCCGGATATACGGTCTTTAGCTACGAAGTATGGAAATCCAGATGACATACTTAGTTATGACTGGATCCCACCAATTCCGGGTATAAATTGTGAAGGGGATTATGAACAAGATTATGCAAAAGAGCCCGTGGGATATCTGCGCAGTAGGCTAGAAGCAGGAGAACCAATTTAATATAGATATTCATGAGTGAAAATAGTACAAAAAATGCAAATTCGGCGACTATTGTTGGTCAGAGTATTCTCAGAGAAGACGGGCCAGTAAAAGTCACTGGGAAAGCAGAATACACATACGATGTTGATTTTCCAAACATGCTTCACGCACGCTTTGTAAAAAGTCCACATGCACATGCAAATATCATTGAAATTGATACAAGTAAGGCAAAGGAAATTCCTGGTGTCCATGCCGTACTAATTCAAGCAGATTTTCCAGATATCAAATTTGGAGACGGTGTGTTTGACCAAACGTGTCTTGCCGAGGACCGAGTGTTGTTTGAAGGGCAGTTCGTTGCCGTCGTTGCAGCAGAAACAAAGAAGTTAGCAGAACAAGCAGCAAATGCGGTTCGGGTAAAGTACGAACGTCTACAACCCATCGTCGATGGGGATGAAGCATTTAGAAAAGATCCACCAGTAGTGGTTCATCCAGATTTGCACAACTACGAAGTGGCAAAGGTCCTTCCACCCACATTCATTAAAGACCGTCCAAACGTGTACCAGCATTATAGCATTAGACATGGCGATACAGAAGTGGGGTTCGAACAGGCAGATTATGTCTATGAAAATGAATACAAAACTGCCCCGTTACAACACGCCCCGATGGAGCCACACTTGGTTGTTGCAAAACCTGAAGGAAATGGAAATCTCACACTCTGGTCTTCGTGCCAGGCACTTCATAAAATTCGATA